>DASXGF010000029.1:0-8738 GCA_036489275.1 Myxococcaceae bacterium
CGAACTGCCGCGGCAGCACGCGCTGGATGTCCTCCTTCGCTCCGCCGAGGATGTACCGGTCATCGTTGGCCGAGGTCCTGCCCTTCGGGAACCAATAGGCGAAGCTGCCGAAGGAGACCGCTGTCGGGTCCCCGCAGTCCCACCCGCTGTGCCAGGCGCTCATCAGCCGCATGCTCACCGGCTGTGACGCGTCCGCCTTCACCCAGTACGAGCTCAGCACCTCGTCGCCGACCGCGATGCGCTGCTCTCCCACGTCGATGAGCTGCTGCTTGGTCCCGACGACGGTCGCGAAGCCGTAGAGGCCGTTCACCACCTCGTCCAGATCGGGCTCGGTCGACGTCTGGGGGAAGAACGAGTTCTGAGGAATGTCCTGCCGGAAGCCGGCGAGGTTCATGCTCACCGTCGGGGCCGTGGAATCGTCCGAGTGGACGTTCAGCGTCCCGTTGTGCAACCGCCCGTCGGTGGCCACGAACTTCACCGCGACGTCGATCGAGGCTCCGGGCGCGAGCGCCGCGGGCAGACCCATCGACGGCGTGGCGGTGTAGGCGTCGGTCACGTCGATGGAGGAGACGTTCACCGTTCCACCCGAGGTGTTCTTCACCGTGACGGTCCCCGAGTCCTTCACCGACAGCGGTCCCCAGCAGGAGGCGATCGTCGTGATGACGTTGAACATCATTCGGTTGCTGGACGGCTCCCCGTCGCCGTTCAGGAACTGGAGCGCCCCACCCGCTCCGCCGCTGGTCGCCGGCTTCACGTTCCGGATGACGTAGACCACGTCGTTGAAGTCCGGCCCGACGGCGAAGGGCGCCTCCTCGGTGGTCACGATGAATGCGTGCGGATCCGCCGACCCGTCGGGATTCTTGTACGGGTACACCCGCGTGTGGTGCTTGCCGCCGCCCGGGCCGCTGTCCCAGGTGTTGAGCGCGTCCTCCAGGTAGATGAAGTACTGACCGATGCCCTGGTTCGGCGTCTCCCAGAACGGCCACTCGTTCCAGAAGCCGAACGCGTTGCTGGCTGGGTCGAAGCTCAGAGAGCCTCCGTTCTCGATCGGCGGATCCAGCGCGAAGTGGTTGGCCTGCGCGATGCGGAAGAGCTCGCTCCGCGACCCGGCGTTGCCCGAGACGTACCAGCCGTTGATGCTCACCGGCTCGAAGTCGGGACCTTCCGAGGCAAGGAGCTGCACGGTCACCGGGCCCGAGCCGGCCTTCACGAACGACTGGATGCCTGTCTCATCGCCGGCGATGGGCACCGGCGGGAAGTCCTTCTTGGTCGGGTCCGGGTTGCCGGCGTTCACCGGGATGTTGTGCACGTCGAAGATCCACTGGAGCGACGGCTCGCTGTCGGCCGGGATCGCGAGCCCGCCCAGCGGGATGTTCGTCGTCCCGGCGGGAGTGGCGGCCGCGAGCGTGGCCTTCGAGACGCCAGCGGCCCCGTTGAAGCTCACCGTGAGCGTCGCCGAGGCCCCGGCGGCGAGGTCCATCGGGACGTTCGCTCCGGACACCGAGAAGGCCGAGGCCCCCGAGCCCGAGACGTTGAGCGACTGGAGCGACACCGTGCTTCCGCTCGTGTTCTGCAAGGTGAGCTGAGCCGTCTTCGCCGCACCGGGAGTCGTGCCGATCACGATCCGATCCGGCGTCGCGGTGAGCGTCCCGGTGGCCCCGCCATCGGTTCCGCCGTCGCCCGGGTTACACGCCCCGGTGCAGCCCGCGTCCGTGCCGCCGTCGGGGAGCGTCCCACCCCCGTCGCCGCCCGTTCCCCCGCCAGTGTCGCTGCAGCCCGTCGCCAGCGCGAGGACCGCCACAACGCCCACAGCCCACACCCGTTTCATGGCGTCCCTCCATCCAGCGTCCCGCCATCCGGCCTGAGGAGGATGATCGCCCCGCCGTCAGCACCGCCCTGCACCAGTTGCGCCACGTAGAGATTGCCGGTCGCCAGATCCTCGGCGATGTCCACGGGGTCGCTCAGGCCCGACGCGATCTGGAGGACCCCGGTGCGGTCGATCGTTCCGCCATCCGGCGGGATCGGAACCGCGACAACGTCGTCTCCTGCACTGTACTCGACGACGAACAGATACCCGTGGAGTGCCCCGCCGAACGCCGGTCCCTTGCTCTCCAGGGCTCCATCCGGCGAGCGGTTCCGGCTGAAGTCGTAGATCGACCCCTTCCAGTTCTTGTCCGGGAGAGTCCCGACCGGGTAGCCCACGCCTCCGTCGGACGGCGCGACCTCGTCCGGATCGATCCCCGCGGTGGGGTTGCCGCCGTTCAGCACGTACTGCCCGCGGGCCACGTTCGGATGGCCGTAATAGCCGCCGGGCACCACGTCGAAGAGGAAGTCGTCCTGCGTCGGGACGCTGATCAGCGCGGGGACCACCGGGGTCACTCCGGGCGGCGAGGCCGGAGTGTTCCCACCGGCCGCGGTTCCGTTCGCCGGCGCGTAGAGGTGCCCGTTGCTGTGCCACACCAGGTCGTAGGCGTTGCGGATGCCCTCGCCGTAGAGAGTGACTGGCGCGCCCGGAGCGTGCGGGTCGTAGATGCCGCCATCCCAGACCGGGAGCGGCGGCCCGAAGACGGGCGGCGGGCCCGCGTCGTCCGTCCCGCCATCGGGCGGAGGTGCCGGCGGCGGCAGAGGCTCCGTCTGCACGTTGATCGGCCCCGTCAGCAGCGTGAGGTCGATGCGCAGCAGCGCCGACGAGAGCAGGTGCTCCTGGCGGTTATACCAGGTGGGGTCGGGCGCTCCGGCAGCGGTGGTGCTCCCCTGCGTGACGTAGAGCGCGCCGTCCGGCCCGAAGGCCAGGCTGTTGGTCATGTGGTCCTTCGCCGACCGCGGAAGGCCGCTGACCATGTCCTCGAAGGTCGCGACGAAGCCCAGCTGGGTCGGATCGATGGTCACCCGGGTGACCGTGCCGGTCCAGTCCGGCGCGGGCTGGATGTAGACCGGCGCGTTGGTGGTGACCCAGAAGACGTTCGGGTTGCCGGGCTGGAAGACGATGCCGATCAGCGTGCGGCCGGCGAGGCCCGCCCACTGCTCCTCGTTGAGCAGGGAGCCACCGGGGCCGAGGTCCCAGCGGTAGACGATGCCCATCAGGTCCGTCGCGTAGAGCTTCCCGTCGGGGCCGAAGACCAGGCTGTCGATCGGCGTGCCGTTCCACACCGGTGGGTCGGTCACCGCGTACCGGTACCGCGGGTCGATCTTCTGGTTGGTGAAGTCTCCGGTGGTGAAGGTGCTGGTGAAGGGGATGAACGCGTTCCCCCCCTGGTCCTTCACCCGGTCCGAGAGCTGGAAGGTGAATCCGGTGCGCGAATCGAGCACCGAGCTCGGCTGGAGGACGATGCCGTCACCGCCGCCGGTGGTGTTCACCGTCGCGGCGATCGGCATCATGTCCGAGGTCCGGAGCAGCCGCACGTTGTCCGAGGTGAGCGTGGTCTCGTCGACGCCCTGCCCCACGTTGGGCAGGTTCACGTCCACCTTCACCGCGGTGTCGCGGCCGACGAAGGTGTAGCCGTCTGGTGGATCGATGGCTCGGACCGACGGGCGGTCCGCCAGACCGGCGTCGGGCACGCCGGAATCGGGGAGGGTTCCACCGCCGTCCGGCTCGCCACCGTCCGGCGGGCACGTCACCAGGAAGCCGCACGTGACCCCGCCGTCGCCGGCGTCGGCGTCCCCACCGTCCGCCTGGCCACCCGGACTGACCCCGCTGCAGGCGACCACCCCGACCAGAGCCGTCGCCGCCGCAACCCAACGCCCTCCACTCATGTCTTTCGTCGTCCGTCCCGCCCGCGCGCCGGCGTAGCGGCCAGCCGGGCTCCCGAGGTGAAAGTGCGCCCAAGGTGGGGTTGCCAGAAAGGCCGGGGAAGCCCTTGACCGGCAAACTCTGTTCATTCGTGAGACGGCGGGCGCGACCCCGGGGCGAGTAGTCTTGGACACAAGTCATGCCCCGGTCGGTTCCCATCGAGCTGTTGAGCTTCCGGCGCACCTTCGCCCTTCTGATGGTGCTGGTGGCCGTCCCGTCCGCGGGGCTCACCGGACTCGGGGTGGTGGCCATCCTCAACGAGCGCGCCGCGGTGGAGAAGCGACTGGCCTCGGTGTGGCAGGACCGGCTGGACACTCTCTCCGGACGGTTCCGCCAGGCGCTCGACGCGAGCACCGTCACCCGCGCCGATGAAACGGTCCGGGTCACCGCTCCGTCCGGGCTCGCCCTCTCCGGATCCGGCTTCCGGCTGACGCGCGACGTGCTCGAATCGCCGGACACGGACCTGGTGGCCGCGCTCACCCCCCTCCGGAGCCAGCTCGCGTTTCTCCCGGACCGCCCGAGCTTCCTCAGCGTCCCCGGCCCGACCGGCCCGCTGATCATCGTCGCCCAGAGAACCTCCGACGGGGTGGTCGGGGCCGAGCTCTCGCACGAGGCGCTGGAGAGGCTGCTGGCCGACGCCGGGAAAGACCTCCGGGGGAAGGGCGAGCAGGTGCGGTTCGAGCTGATCGCCGTCACTCCGACGCGCACCGGCCTGGTGGGCAAGTTCATCGGCGGCGTGCCCGGGGCGAAGAACGCCCTCGAGGTGAGCCCACTCGCCGAGCGACCGCTGCCCGCCCCCCTCCAAGAATTCCAGCTCCGGGCGATGCCCGAGGAAGGCGACCCGGTGGCCTTCGCCTCGCTGCGCAACCGGCTGGTCTATGCCGGGCTGCTCGGGGCCTTCTACGCGACTCTGGTGGTGGGGGTGGTGTACACGGCGCGAGCGCTCTACCTCCAGGCGCGCCTCTCCCGCCTGAAGACCGACTTCGTGAGCCTGGTGAGCCACGAGCTTCGCACCCCGCTCACCTCCATCCGCATGTTCATCGAGATGCTCGCCCTGGGCCGGGTCCGAGATCCCGCGCAGGCCCAGGAGGTGCTGGAGCTGCTGCAGAAGGAGACCGAGCGGCTGTCGGCGATGATCGAGCGGGTGCTCGACTGGGCGCGGCTCGAGTCAGGCCGGCAGCGGTACCGGAAGGAGCGCCTCACCCCGCGGCAGATCGTCGACGCCTCGCTCGATGCCTTCCGCGCCCAGCGGCTGGACAGCAAGGTGCAGCTCGACTGCGCGGTGCCCGACGTGCTTCCGATCGTCGAGGGAGACTGCGAGGCGCTGGCCGGCGCGCTGCTCAACCTCCTGTCCAACGCCTACAAGTACTCGGGCGGCGAGAAGCACATCGAGCTCCGCGCCGAGGCCCGCAACGGCGGCGTGGAGATCGAGGTGGAAGACCACGGCGTGGGCATCGCCAAGCGTGACCGGAAGCGGATCTTCGATCGCTTCTACCGGGTGGACAACCTGCTGACCCGGCAGACCGAGGGCTCGGGGCTCGGCCTCTCCATCAGCCGGCGCATCGTCGAGGCCCACGGAGGCAAGCTCACCTTGAGGAGCGAGCTGGGCAAGGGCAGCACCTTCACCATCCACCTGCCGGCGGCGAAGGAGGCCGTGGCATGAGCCAGGAGAAGCCCCGGGTCCTCGTGGTGGAGGACGACCTGTCCATCCTCACCGGCGTCTCGATGAACCTCCGCTTCGAGGGCTACGAGGTGCTCCAGGCGCAGGACGGAGAGCGCGGCCTGGAGATGGCGGTGACCGACGCACCGGACCTGATCGTGCTGGACGTGATGATGCCCAGGCTCAACGGCTACGAGGTCCTCAAGGAGCTCCGGTCCCGGGGCGTGCGGACGCCGGTGCTGGTGCTCTCGGCGAAGGGGATGGAGCGGGACAAGGTGCTCGGGCTCGACCTCGGCGCGGACGACTACGTGGTGAAGCCGTTCGGGGTGGCCGAGCTGATGGCCCGGGTGAAGGCGGTGCTCCGCCGCCGGTGGGGGGACGACGGGCAGCTGATCCGGTTCGGCGAGGTGGCGGTGAACCTGCCCGGCCGGCAGGTCACCCGGGGGGAGCGGCCGGTGGAGCTGACCGCCCAGGAGTTCAAGCTCCTGGCTCACCTGGTCTCGAACCCCGGGCGGACCTTCTCCCGGGAGGAGCTGCTCTCCGGCGCCTGGGGCATCGACTACGAGGGAACCCCGCGGACGGTGGACACCTTCGTCCGCCAGCTCCGCCAGAAGCTGGAGCCGGACCCGGAGCAGCCCCGCTACATCCTGACCGCCCGGGGCCTGGGGTACCGGTTCGAGCGCCCGCCCAGCTGAGGGGCTGACGCCACCACCCGGCAGGGACTGGCCCGGGAAGATCCGCCGGGGTCGGACGACTCTCTCCGGGGACATGATGATGCGTGTTGCACTGCACTCGGACGCCTTGACCGTCCTTCCGACACGGTGGCACCGTCCCACCATTCCGGCGCCGTCGAACTTCCGCAGTCCAACCACATTGGATCCCACGCTGCGGGAGGCCGTCGTCGCGCTCCGGCCCGTCCTGCTCGTCCTGGCGCGGCGGATGTGTGCGTCGGAGGCCGACTCCGCCGACGTGGTCCAGGATACCCTGGAGAGCGCCCTCCTGGCGGGGGATCGGCTTCACGCCGTGGAGAACCTCCAGGCCTGGCTGGTCACCATCCTCCACCGGCGGATGATCGATCTGTTCCGCAAGCGGGAGCGCGAGCAGCTGGGTGACCCCCCCGAGGAGCCGGCCGTCACCCAGGAGGCGCCGGTGGTCGATGCCCCGCGCTGGGCGAGCGTCGACGCCGAGCAGCTCCGGGCGGCGGTGGACCGCCTTGACCCCGAGTTCCGTGAGGTGTTCGTCCTGCATGCGTTCGAGCGCCGCTCGTACAAGGAGATCGCGATCGCGCTCGGCATTCCCTTGAACACGGTGGGTACGCGCCTTCTCCGGGCGCGTCGCAAGCTCCGGGCGCTGCTGCTCGGAGGGAGCGAGGAGGAGGACACATGACGCCCGAGGACCACAGCTCCGGTCCGACCCGCTGCGAGAAGCTGGGCGCGTTCGTGGACGGCGAGCTCAGCCCCGACGAGGCCGCCGCCTTCCGCCGCCACCTCGTGGTCTGCGCCCGCTGCCAGCAGGAGATGCACGGGCTGATGCAGCTGTCCGCGCTCGCCGAGCAGGCCCGGGAACGCCGCCCTGCCGAGGCCCCGCAGCTCGCGCCGGCGGTGATCGCCGCGACGCAGCGGGGCGCGAGGCCGCGCCGCGCGGCCTGGGTCGCGGTGGTGGGGGCCGTGGCCATCGCCGCGGCGGCGGCGCTGGCGATCCGGCCCGGGACGAAGAAGCCCGATCTCTCGAACGCCCTCGCCTCGCTGGATGCGCGGACCGTCTCCGGCTGGCCCAGCGCCCTGGGCGCCCGGGACTACCGGCGGTACGAGGTCAGCCGCGGGGTCAACGGCCCGAGGAACGACGCGCTGGCCCGGGCCGAGCTCGGGCTGCTCGCCGACGAGCGCTGGGACCAGCTCGCCACCATCGCCATTCTCCGCCGCGACTTCGACGCCGCCGACGGCTACCTGAGCAAGCTCCCCCAGACCGCGCCGGTGCTGAGCGACCGGGGACTGGTCCTGCTCGAGCGCTCGCGCTGCGACGATGCGCTGGAGCTCTTCGCCGACGCGCTCCGCAAGGACCCGGGCTTCGCTCCTGCGCTCTTCAATCGCGGGCGGTGCCTGCGGGACCTGGGGCTTCCCTTTGCCGCCACCAAGGCGTTCGAGGCGGTGCGGAAGGCGAACGCCGGCGGCTGGAGCAAGGAAGCGGCGGAGCTGGAGTCGGACCTCGAGCGGCAGACCGAGGAGTTCCGTGGCTTCAATGATCAGTGGAAGGCGGCGATCCGGGCCTTCCGCGAGAACGGAACTCCTCTTCCCGAGTCGATCGTCCGCCGGGCGCCGAGCCGCGCACGCAACGCCATCAACATCGCGCTGGCCACCGCGGGCGACCGGGAGCGGGCCCGGGCGCTGGTCGCCGAGGCGCGCCGGCTCGATGGGATTTTCGGCGGTTCCGCGCTCGAGCGACGTGCGGCGTGGACGCTGCGCCAGCCGTTCTCGCCCGCGCGGAAAGCGCTTGCCGCTCGGGCTGCGCCCTGGCTCTCGGCGGCAGAGACCCCGACCGCGGAGGACGTGGAACAATTCCTCACCGCCGCCCGCAAGGCGCACGAGGACGACCTCACGCTGATCGTTCTCGAGAACTTCCGGAAGTTCGAGTTGACCCCGGAGCGCGAGCGCGTCGCTCGTGCATCCGGAGACGACTGGAGCCTGGCGCAGCTCGAGCTCGCGCGCGGGGACACCGCCCGGGGCAACGGTCAGCTCGCCGAGGCAGAGCGCGTCCTTCGCCAGGCGCGGACCCGCTGCGAGGACCGCTCGCTCGGAATTCCGTGCGCCTACCTCCGGATGACGCTCTCCGAGGTGTACCGGGACGCGGGCCGCATGGACGACGCGCTTCGCGAGGCCTTCGCCGCGGCCGCCCAGGCCCGCGCGGCCAGCCTGGGCGAGTACGAGCGCAACTCACTCTTCATCGGAACCGAGGTCCGGGCCCAGGCCGATCGGCTGGCCTCCGCCGGGGCGACCTTCGAGGAGCTCCAGCTTCGCGAGCCGGCGCACTGCGGAGTGGCCGAGTGGAGCCTCGAGCAGCTGGCCGCCGGCTACGTCCGTCGTGGAGACGTCGTGCTTGCGCAGCACCTCATGGGCGAGCGGCCGAAGTGCGACCAGCCCGCCGAGCCGTGGCGCGCGGACCTCGAGCTCCGCGTTGCCGTGCTGGGCCGTGACCGTGCCGCGATCACGGCGGCCACGCAGCGCGCAGCCGCGCTCTCGGACTCGGCGCGCCTGGAGCAGGACCGGGTCCTCTACGCGTACGTGGCAGCCT
>DASXGF010000055.1:0-6686 GCA_036489275.1 Myxococcaceae bacterium
TCGCTCTCGCTCGGGATGCGCTCGGCAGGCATCACCACCGGCTCCGAGGCGCTGTTCCCCTGTTCCCGGGCCTCGACCGCGACCAGGGTCCCGGCGCCGAGGACACACACACCCGCGATCGCCCACCGCGTCATGCGAGGACCCTCCTCGCGGGCAAGCTACCGCGCCCCGGCAGCGCCAGGCGAGGGCGAAGGCCCCGCGCTCCAGATCCCGCAGCCCGGCCCCTGCGTTCGAGGGCCAGCAACCCCCTTCCGGAGCTCCTGCCCATGTCGAACGTCCCCGCGCTGCTGCTCTCCGCGCTCACCGTCTTCACCTCGTCCGGCGCCCCCGCGCAACGCCAGAACCCGCCGCCACAGACGCAGCCGGAACGCGCCGAGCCGGACATGGCCCGGCCCCTTCGCTGGCTCCTCCAGGCCCAGGGCGACGACGGCGGCTGGGGACAGGAAGCTGGCGCTCCGGCCGACGTGGCCACCACCAGCCTCTCCGGCATCGCGCTCCTTCGCCTCTCGAAGCAGGGCCAGGGCGAGTCGCTCGCCGCGCCCACCCGCCGCGCGCTGCTCTACGTCGTCCGCGCGGTCGAGCGCTCACCGGCGCCCGACGCGTACATCCAGTCCGAGGGCACGCAGCCGCAGCGCAAGCTCGGCCGCGGCATCGATACCTTCCTCGCGGCCCAGTTCCTCGGCGAGGCCATCCCGGGAATGCCGGCCGGCGCCGACCGCGACCGCGCGCGCACCGCGCTCGACCGATGCGTGGCGAAGATCCAGGGGCTCCAGCGCGACGACGGCAGCTTCGCCAAGGACGGCTGGGCGCCGGTCCTTTCCAGCGCCTTCGCCGCCCGCGGCCTCTACGTCGCGAAGGACGCCGGGGCCGCCGTGGCGCCGAAGTCCCTCGCCCGCTCCGAGGAGTACATGCTGCGCGGCTACGACAAGGAGCGGAAGGCGTTCCGCACCGACGACGCGGCGGGTGTCGCCCTCTACCAGGCGGCCGGCTCCCTCGACGCGGCGGCCCGCGCCGGGAAGATGGCCGAGGCGCCCGCGCAGGCGGCCCGCGCCCACCTCGAGGACGAGGCCTTCGTCCGTGGCTTCGGCAGCTACGGCGGCGAGGAGCACGTCTCGTACCTCCTCTCGACCGAGGCCTTTGCCAAGGCCGGCGGCGAGGAGTGGGGGAAGTGGAGCAAGTCGATCCGCGCCCGGCTGGCGGGCATCCAGCGCGCCGATGGCACGTGGCGGGGCGATCACTGCATCACCAGCACTGCCTTCTGCACCGCCGCCTCGCTCATCACGCTGGCCATCCGGCCAGGCGCGCTGCCCGTGAACCGGGGGTGACGAGCAGCGAGCGGGTGTTGACCCTGCGAGTGCGCGGTGGCTGATTCCCGTTTCACCCTTTCCAGGAGGCGTCTCATGGCGAACCCGTTCGTTCACGTGGAGCTGCAGACCACGGACCTCAAGAAGGCCCGCGACTTCTACGCCAAGCTCTTCGACTGGAAGCTCGAGGACGCTCCGGTCCCGGGCTTCGGGACGTACACGATGATCGGCGTCGGCGAGGGCACCGGCGGCGGGATGATGACCTCGCCGATGCCGGGCCTCCCCTCGTTCTGGCTGGCGTACGTCGACGTGTCCGATCTCGCCTCGGCCACCAAGAAGGCGAAGGACCTCGGCGCCAAGGTCCTGGTCGATTCCCAGGCCGTGGCCGACATGGGGAAGTTCAGCGTCATCAGCGACCCCACCGGCGCCACGCTCGGATTGTGGCAATCGACGCGCAAATGAGCCGATGATCGGCGGGTGACCCGCCGATTCCTCCTCGGCGCAGGGTCGCTGGCCGTCCTCCTCTGGGCGGCCTGCGGCTCGTCCGATCCCGGACCGACCCGGAGCTACCGCCTGGCCTCCTCCGGGTCGCAGCTAGTCGTGAGTGGCCCGGAGACGGGCCTGCTGCTCACCGACGCGGACCTCGCCACAGACGTCGAGGTGGTCGCGGTCCACCAGGAGTACTACGGCGTCCCCTGGGAAGGCTTTGCCACCGGTTCGGCGCCTCCATCCGGCTGGGCGGCGCAGATGTCGCGGATCGCCTCCTCGGCGCACGCCGCCGGCAAGCAGGTCTTCCTCTCCGTCTCGCCGCTGGACGGGAATCGCAGCTCGCTCGCCCCGCGGGTCCGGGTGACGAGCGGGACCGAGGTCGTGGAGAGCGGCTGGGCACCGGTCTGCTGGGATGCGCGCACCGCGGCCGACGGTCAGACCTGGAAGGACGCCTACGTCCGCTACGTCCAGTGGATGGTCGACCTGTTCCAGCCCGAGCTCCTCAACGTCGGCATCGAGCTCAACCTCTGGGACATCAACTGCCCGTCCGCCTGGGACGGCATGGTCGACGTGGTGAACGCGGCCTATGACGCCGCGAAGTCTCGCCGGCCGGGCGTCCCGGTCTTCCCGTCCATCCAGATCGACGCCCTCTACGGCCTCGCGCCCGGGAGCTGCCCGTCGGGAACCGACGCCGGCACGTGCTACGAGACGGGGTACGCGCACCTGGCGCGGGTGAAGCGCGACCGGTTCGCCATCTCGACGTACCCTTACCTGGGCGTGGTGCCGTCACTGGATGCGTTGCCGGCGGACTGGTTCTTTCGTGGCCCGCGGAGAGGGGGAGAGCGGGCGCTCATCGCCGAGGCGGGATGGCTCTCGACCCCGGTCGTCGCGCAGGCCTCGACCGGCGCGTGCTTCACCGCGCTGACCAGCGACGAGGCGTTCGCCGCCGCCCACCTCGACCGGGTGCTCTCCGATGCGCAGGACGCCGGGATGGACCTCGTCACCTGGATCTCCGACCGCGATCTGCTCATCGCACCGCTGATGACCGATTGTGGATGTCACCAGAGCGCGGCGTGGTGCTCGGTCCGCGACCTCTTCCGCGGGCCACCACCCACCGGGAGCGTCGACACCCAGCTGCAGGGCGAGCTCCGGATGAAGGTCTTCGGCGCGATGGGCCTGCGCACCTACGAGGGCGCGCCGAAGCCCGCGGTGTACGAACGGTGGGAGAAGGCCCGGAAGGTGCCGGTCGCCACGCCGTGAGTATGCTAGGGGCTCGCTGACACACCGGAGCGCGGGGGCACGACGAATGAAGGTGCTGGTCGCGGACGAGCTGTCGCCCGAGGGTCTGCAGACGCTGCGCGACGCCAGCGGCCTCACCGTGGAGGTGAAGGTCGGTCTCACCCCCGCCGCGCTGAAGGCCATCCTCGGCGAGTACGACGTGCTCGCCGTCCGCGGCGCCACCAAGGTCACCGCCGACGTGCTGGCGAATCCGGGCCGCCTGAAGCTCATCGGGCGCGCCGGGGTCGGCGTGGATAACATCGACGTCGAGGCGGCCACCCGGAAGGGCATCGTCGTGATGAACACGCCCGGCGGGAACTCGGTCGCGGTGGCCGAGTTGACCATCGCCCTGATGCTCGATCTTCTCCGTCAGCTCGTCCCGGCCATCGCCTCCACCCGCGCCGGCCGCTGGGAGAAGAAGAAGTTCGGCGGAGGGCACGAGCTGTTCCGCAAGACGGTGGGGCTGCTCGGCTTCGGGAGCATCGGGCAGCTCGTCGCCCAGCGGTGCATCGCCTTCGGCACCACGGTCATCGCCTACGACCCGCACCCGGTGGAGGCCTCCCGCCGGATGGGCGCGCAGATCGTCCCGCTGGACGAGGTGTTCCGCCGCGCGGACATCGTCTCCCTCCACCTGCCGCTCGCCGAGGGCACCCGGAACCTCGTCGGGCGCGCCCAGTTCGCGGCGATGCGCAAGGGGAGCTACCTGGTCAACTGCGCCCGCGGGGGCATCGTCGACGAGGTCGCGCTCGCCGAGGCCCTGAGGAACGGAACGCTCGCCGGCGCGGCGATGGACGTGTTCGCCACGGAGCCGGTGCCGCCGGACCACCCGCTGCTCGCGCTGGACAACTTCCTCTGCACCCCGCACCTGGGGGCCTCCACCGAGGAGGGCCAGCTCGCCTGCGCGAGTCAGCTGGCCGAACAGCTGGTGGAATACGCCCGGACCGGACACGTCCGGCACGCGGTCAACGCCCCCGGGCACTGACCCGGCGGTTCCCTTCCCGACAGTTCATCCCTAGCTTCGGCGGCATCATGCCCCGCACCGACAGCTTCGAACCCGAGACCCTCGGTCACGGCGAGATCGACCGGGATCGGGCCCGGCGCAGCAAGCAGGAAGTCACCCAGCAGTCGGCCCATGGCCAGGGCGAGACCGACGTCCACTACGGCAAGAAGTTCGCCGAGACCGAGGCCATCCTCAGAGCCAGAGCGGAGGAGCGAGCGGCCCTCGAGGCCGAGGAAGCGGAGGCCCGCGAGCAGCCGGACATGCACCTGGGTTCCACCGAGGAGCAGGTCACGCCGTCCTCGGGACCGCCCTCGACCGGCGCCGTTGCCAGCGAGGCGGGGATGCCCGGGATGGCCCACGAGGCCGGCTCCCGTCGTAGCACCCGCCGCGTCCGCCGCAAGGCCGAGCGAGCCCCCAGTCGAGGCGCGGCTCCGCCACTCGGGGCGATGCCGGCCGAGGAGCTCCCTCCCACCTTCGAGCAGACCCTGGCCGAGACCCCCGGGGAGCTCATCGATGCCTTCCGCGACCAGGTCATCCGCTCGGTGCGCGGGGTGGGCGAGGCAGCGCGCCAGCTGGGGTCCGCGGGCCGGGAGGTGGCAGGGCTGCCGATCCAGGCGCTCCGGCTCGCGGTTCGCGTGGGGCGCTCGTGGCTCGGCCGCTCGCCCCGCCGTGCATGATGGGTGTAGCGTTTTGCACGTGAGCACCGGGCCCACACCGAGGACGCGAGATCACCGGCCGGGGACGGCGGAGCTGCTGGCCCAGCTGGCCCACGAGCTGGGGAACCTCGTGTCCCAGCACATCGCCCTGGCGAAGCTCGAGCTTGGCCAGACGGCGAAGCGGACGGGCCTCGGGGTGGCGCAGATCGCCGCCTTCGCCCCGCTGATCCTCGTGGGCTACGGGTTCCTGAACGGGGCGCTGGCCCTGCTGCTCGGGCGCTGGCTTCCCCTGGCCGCGGCAGTGGCCCTGGTGGGTCTCCTCAACGCGGTCGTCGGCCTCCTGGGCGTGGCGCTCGCCGCGCGCTCGTTCCGGCGTCCGGTGCTGGACGATTCGGTGGTGGAGCTCGAGCGGACGGTCCAGACGCTCGCGCCGTCCCACACGAATGGCCATGCTGCCCTGGAGCGACGACCGTGACCACCACCCTCTCGCGCCCGAGGACCGAAGCGGAGGTCCGCGAGGAGATCGCACGGGCGCGGACCCAGGTGGCGGACACCGCCCAGGCGCTTCGCCGCCAGCTCCACGACGTCTGGGACGTTCGACACTGGGTCGCCCGGCGTCCGGGCCTCTCCCTGGGCATCGCTTTCGGCGTCGGCCTCTGGCTGGGCATCCGGCGCCGCTGACCCCACATTCGGAACACCGCAGACTGGAGACGAACCGATGGCCACCACCGACACACAGTCCGACACGGCCCGTGACATCCAGAGCCGCGTGGGCCCCCAGATCGAGGACGCGCGGCGCGAGCTGGAGTCGCTGAACCAGAAGGTCGCCGGCTTCATCAAGGAGCGCCCCGTCACCTCGCTGGCCATCGCGCTCGCCGCCGGCTTCCTCATCGGGCGAATCGCCTCTCGCTGACCCGAACACGCCATGGCCACCTCTCCGCAGAATCCCGGCTCCGGAAACGGTCACCACCCGCCGCAGGGCTTCGCCGGCCGGGTGGGGCATCTGAACGACAGCGCACACCAGCTCCTCGAGGAGGCCCGGAGCACCTTCGAGGACCTGGGCCAGGCCGTCGATCTGCGCGGGCGCGTGCAGCGGCACCCCTACGCGATGGTCGCCGCGGCGGTGGGCGTGGGTTACGTCCTCGGCGGCGGGCTCCTCAGCCAGCTCACCTTCCGGCTGCTGGGCCTCGGAATGAGGGTGGCCGCGATTCCCCTGGTGAAGCACCAGCTGCTCGATCTGGCCGGCGCCGCGGTCTCCGGGTTCACCGAGGGCAGCGGAGACGACGTCGGTTCGCCGTCCTGACAGGAGACACAAGATGATGAGCCTCAGGGATCTGAAGAAGATGGACCGCGACGACCTGCTGGACCTGGTCGGGCTGCAGCGGGCGAGCTCCACTGACTGGTTGGCCCCGGCGCTGACTGCGCTCGGGGTGGGGTTGCTGGTGGGCGTGGGTGTGGGCCTGCTGCTGGCGCCGAAGCCGGGGGCAGAGCTGCGCAACGACCTGCGCGACAAGCTGCGGAACGCACAGGACTCGCTCCCCGAGCCACTGAAGGGCGCGACCGCGGCCGTGGCCTCGAGCTCCACCCGCTCGGTGCCCTGACCCGGGGCCCCCGGGCCGACATTCGGCTTGTCCGATCCGTGGGGTGACGGCAACATCGGGAGCCCCTGTCACCTCGACTTCCGTCCGCCGGGCGGCGCTTCCTGCGCGTGCTCGGGTTCAGCCTCTTCCAGGCCGCCGTGCTCGGCAGCGCGGTGGGCGCCATCGTCAGCGCCCGCGTGCCGCCCACGCCGGGCTTCCGCGACGAGGAGCCGCCCCGGCGGTTCCGGCTCCGCACCTTCATCGGCGCGCCCATCGACGCGCTCGAGCGCTCGCTCCTCGACTGGCGGCTGCACGAGCTGGGACGGCAGAGCGAGCCGGCCCGGGACGTGGTCCTCGTGGGAGTGGACGACGAGACCAT
>DASXGF010000176.1:0-2363 GCA_036489275.1 Myxococcaceae bacterium
CAGCGCGTGGTCTGGAAGGAGGGGATGTTCATGTCCCCTCAGCACCTCCAGGCGCAGGACGCCTACCACGAGCTGCTCCTCACCGGACGGCTGGCGGCGCTCTCGCCCTACCCCTGGGGCGTGCTCCACGTGGAGGTGGACCAGGAGGCGCTCCGCGCCGGCCAGCTGCAGCTGCTGTCCTTCTCCGGCATCCTCCCCGACGGCACGCCGCTCACCTTCGACAAGGGACACCCCGAGGCTCCTCCGATCCGTCCGCTCACCGACCAGCTCCGACCCGGCGTGAAGAGCGTCGAGGTGTACCTGGGGGTCCCCAAGGAGCGCGACGGCCTGGAGAGCTACGCCCAGGACGGCAGCCGCCAGAGCGCGGCCCGATTCCTGGTCTCGGAGCAGCCGGTGGCGGACCGGCTCTCGGTGGGCTCCATCGTCCCGGTGGCCTTCGCCCAGCGGAACACCCGGCTCCTCTTCGGAAGCGAGCCCCGGGACGACTTCGAGGCGATGCAGATCGCCGAGGTGACCCGGGACGGGCTCGGGGCATCCGTGCTCGAACCCGGCTTCGTCCCTCCCAGCCTCCGCATCGACGCCTCGCCCTGGCTGCTCGACGAGACGCGGAAGTGCCTCCAGATCATGCTCGGCAAGCAGCAGCAGCTCGCCGACGCGCGGAAGCACCGCGATGCCTCGACGGTGGAGTTCACCCCGGGCGACGTGAAGCGGTTCCTCCAGCTGCACGCCCTCGACGCGGCCATCCCGGTGCTCAACCACATGGCCGAGACCGGCGAGGTCCATCCGCACGCGCTGTACCTCGAGCTGCTCCGCGCCGCGGGAGGGCTCTCCACCTTCGTCGTCGGGGTGGACCTGCTCGCGCTTCCCAAGTTCCAGTACACGCGGCTCGGGCCGACCTTCGCCGATCTCTTCGCCACCCTGCAGCGGATGCTCCAGACGGTGGAGCGCGGTGGCTCGCTGGCCATCCCGCTCGAGCTGAAGCCGAGCGGCGTCTACATCGGCAAGCTCGACGACGAGCGCGTGGCCCGCGCCGCGTCGTTCATCCTCGCCGTGAAGAGCGAGGTCGCCGAGCAGCAAGTTTCCGAGCAGCTGCCGCGGCTGTCGAAGATCGCCTCCACCACGGAGATCGCCCGCATCGTCCAGGCGGCCGCGCCCGGAGTGCCGCTGCAGATCAACCACCGGCCGCCGAACGAGGTCGCCGTCCGGCCGGGCGTCGTCTACTTCAACCTCGCCACCGACGACCCGTACTGGAAGAACGCCCTCCGCGATCGCTCGGTCGCCATCTACTTGCCTCAACCGTTCGACCCGAGCCGCACCAAGATCGAGCTGCTCGCCATTCCCGGGCGCTGATCCCGGAGCACGGGAGAACCGATGGACGTCGTGCAGGCCGCCACGCAGGACTGCTTCGGAGCCATCCAGCAGCTCCGGCGGAGCGACCCCACGCTCCTCCCGGACCCCGAGCTGCTGCAGCGGCGGATGCGGACCTTCATCGACCGGATGCAGAGCGGTCTGCGTGACTCGGGGCTCGCCCACGCCGACGTCGACGACATCACCTACGCCATCTGCGCCCTGGCCGACGAGGTGGCGCTGAACGCCGGCGAGCCGCTGGCCTCCGGCTGGATGGGCCACCTCCTCCAGTTCCACTACTTCCGCGAGAACACGGCCGGTGACGGCTTCTTCCAGCGACTGGAGACCATTCGCCGCGACCCGCGCCGGCGCGAGGTGCTGCGGGTCTACGCGCTCTGCCTCTGGTTCGGCTTCCAGGGCCGCTACCGGGTGCGCGGCGGCGAGCTGGAGCTGATGAACCTCGGCGAGTCGCTGCAGCGCGAGGTGGGCCCCAGGCCGTCCGAGCTCGAGGCGCTCTCGCCCCACGCCGACCGGCCCACCGAGGCGCTCGGCCGCGCGCGCGCGAGTCTCACCCTGCTCTACGTGACCGGCGGGGCGCTGCTCCTGGCTCTGCTGCTCTTCGTGGTGCTGCGGCTGGCGCTCGCCTCGAGCGTCTCCGGCCTGGCCGAGACGGTGGCGGCGGTGAAGCCGGCGGGGGCGCGGAAGTGATCCTCGGCATCATCTTCCTCGTGCTGCTCCTGTCCTGCCTCTGGACGGTGGCCATCCTGTTCGGCCTCAACCTGGCGCTGCCCATCGTTCCGACGGTGGCCACCTTCGTCTCGGTGGGGGCCATCGTGGTCGTGCGGCGCCTGCAGGCCCGCGCCGCGGCGCACGCGATCGAGAAGACCCTCAAGTCCCAGGGCGAGGCCTTCGCCGCGCAGGCGCGCCCGGACCAGCAGCCGGAGATCCAGGCGCTCCAGTCCGAGTTCGGCAAGGCGGTGAGCGCGCTCAAGTCCAGCAAGATCGCCCGCGGCAAG
>DASXGF010000212.1:0-5617 GCA_036489275.1 Myxococcaceae bacterium
CCTACAACAAGTCGCTCAACATCCTTCCGGTGGAGGAACTCCCGGTGTACCGGGTGGACTGGGAGCACTGGAGCCGGAGCGACGGCGTCTACCACCGGCTGCTCCAGCGGAACCCGGAGATCGCCGGGGCGATCCTCGACCGCCTCGGCCGCGAGGGACCGCTCCCCGGCAGCGCGTTCGTCGAGCGCGGTGGCAAGCGGCTGCGCTGGGGCTGGGGTCAGATCACCGTCCCGCGTGCGCTGCTCTACGGGCTGTTCCGCACCGGGAAGATCGGCATCGCTCGGCGGCTGGGGAACGTGAAGGTCTACGATCGGATGGAGCGGCTCTACCCCGAGGCGCTGCTCCAGGCGCGCCTTCCGGACGAGGAGGTCCGCCGCCACCAGCTCCTCAGCCGGTTCCGCGGAGTGGGTCTTCTCGGGCTACGCGCAGGGGCCGAGGTCTGGTCCGGCACGGTGCCCGCGCGCGAGCGTGCGCGCCTCACCGAGGCGATGGTCGCGGACGGCACGCTCCGGCGGGTACACGTGGCCGGCGTGCGCGACGAGCGCTTCATGCTCGCCGCGGACAGCGGCTTCCTCCGCGGCGGTGCTCTCCGTACCCGGGAGGTGGCGCTCCTCGCCCCGCTCGATCCGCTGGTGTGGGACCGCGAGCTGCTCCGCCAGCTCTTCGACTTCGACTACATCTGGGAGGTCTACGTTCCGCAGAAGGCACGCAAGCACGGGTACTACGTCCTGCCGCTGCTCTGGGGTGACCGGCTGGTGGGGCGCATCGAGCCGCGCATCGACCGC
The DNA here is from genome assembly GCA_036489275.1 of Myxococcaceae bacterium. Lineage (GTDB taxonomy): Bacteria > Myxococcota > Myxococcia > Myxococcales > Myxococcaceae > RPRB01. Next base: position 786 of record DASXGF010000212.1, read on the forward strand.
AAGGCGGGCGTGCTGCGGGTGCCTGCGCCCTCGCTGGAGAACCGGATGAAGCGGACCGACCGGATCGACTTCGACGCCGCGCTCGCTCGGGCCATCGAGGCGCATCGGCGCCTGTCCGGAGCGGAGCGCGTCGAGACCGCGTGAGGGTGTGCCGATCCTGGGACGGCCCTTCCCAGGAGCGTCGCACCGGGGCGGCGCACCCCCCGTCCCGGGCCTGGCACGGTTCTGGCTGTGAGGACCAGCCAATGAAGGCGCTGGATCGAGAGTTTCGCGAGGCGTTGCGGCTGTTCGTGCGCTCGCCCGCGTTCGTTGCCGCGGTCGTACTCCCGATGGCGCTTGCGCTCGGGGCGAACACCGCCCTGTTCACGGTCATCCGCGGCGTGCTGCTCCGCCCGCTTCCGTACTCGCAGCCGGAGCGGCTGGTCCGCATCCACCGCATGTCGCCGGAGCGGGGCCCCGGGCAGGCTCCGCTTTCGCCGCTGAACTACATCGAGGACCTCGCGCCGGCGCCCTCGGTGAAGACGAAGGCGGCCTGGGCGGAGGGACCCGCGTCGCTCGCCGGTGAAGGTGCGCCGGAGCACATCCGCCTGGGCTACGGCACGGCTTCGCTCCTTCCCGTCCTGGGGTTGAACACCGCGGTCGGCCGCTGGTTCTCCGCCGACGAGGAGCAGCAGGGACAGCACCGCCGGGTGGTGCTCTCGCATGCGCTGTGGCTCCGCCGCTTCGGCGGGGATGCCGCCGCGCTGGGACGGACGGTCCAGCTCGAAGGGGAGCCCTACGTGATCGTCGGCGTGCTCCCGCCCGGCATCGAGCTCCCCGAGCTGTGCGATGCCTGGGTGCCGCTGTCCTTCGAGCCCCGGCAGGTCGAGCCGGCGGCAAGGAACCGCCATTTCCTCGAAGTCGTCGCCCGGCTGGCGCCGGGAGCGAGCCTGGAAGGCGCACGCCGCGAGCTGGCCGAGGCCGGACGGCGGACCATCGCCGACCACCCGGAGGCCTACGCGTCGTTCAACTTCATCTTCGCGCCCGTTCCGATGCACGAGGACCTGGTCCGCTCGGTCCGGCCGACGCTGGTGCTGCTGCTGGGCGCGGTGGTGCTGGTCCTGCTGATCGCCTGCTTCAACGTGGGGAACCTCATGCTGGCGCGGGCCACTGCCCGTCAGCGAGAGCTCGCGATCCGCTCGGCCCTGGGCGCCGGGCGCTCCGCCCTGGTCCGGAAGCTCCTGGTGGAGAGCCTGGTGCTGGCGGTCACGGCTGGGCTGGTGGGCCTGGTGCTCGCGACGTTCGCGACGTCGGCGCTGCTCTCCCTCGCGCCGGATGCGCTGCCCCGGGCGCAGGCCATCCGTCCGGATCTCGCCGTCTTCGCCTTCTCGATGATGCTCTCCGTCGCCAGCGGTGTCCTCTTCGGGCTCGTGCCGGCGCTGTCCGCCTCGGACCTCGATCTCGAGGGCACCTTGCGAGCCTCGGGCTCGATGCGTCCCCATACCCGGCGGCTGCGACGCATCCTGGTGATGGCCGACGTGGGACTGGCCCTGATGCTTCTCTGCGCGGCCTCTCTGCTGCTCCGCAGTTTCGTGAACACCCTGGGCGCCGATCCTGGATTCCGGGCCGACGGCGTGGTGACTGCCCAGGCGGTCGTTCCCACTCCGACGGGCATGGACATGGACCGGAACCACGCGGTGTGGCGTGGCTATGTGAACCGGGCGATGGCCTCGCTCCGGGAGGTCCCCGGCACCCAGTCGGTCGGTGGGATCAGCATGCTTCCCCTCTCCGGTGACCGCACCGACCGGCTCCTCACCGTCGAGGGCGAGCGCGACGACGCCTCGGTGGACAAGCCCATCGTGGAGCACCGCGTGGTCACCCCCGGATTCTTCGAGACGCTCCGCATCCCCTTGCTCCAGGGACGTCGCATCGAGGACGCGGACCGCGATGGCGCGCCCGCGGTCGTGGTGGTCAACGAGTCCTTCGTCCGGGCCTATTTCCCCGGCGGGGGTGCCCTGGGGAAGCGAATCAGGCTCGTCTCCCCGAAGACGGACTGGGCAACCATCGTGGGCGTGGTGGGCGACGTTCGCCACTTCGGGCTCGATCGACCGGCACCGCCGATCATGTACTTCCCTGCTGACCAGCAGCCGACCGAGGGCATGAGCTACGTCGTCCGGTCAGCGGCGCCGCTCGCCGAGGTCAGCCGTCGATTCATGTCGGCACTGCAGTCGGTGGACGCGGGCGTCCCCGTCTTCGCGGTTCGCCCCCTCGAGTCGTTCCTCTCCGCCTCCGTTGCCGAGCGCCGCTTCACGCTCGTGCTGGTGGGGACCTTCGCCTTCCTCGCGCTGCTGCTGGCGGCGGTGGGGCTGTACGGCGTGATCGCCTACTCGGTCCGGCAGCGCACGAAGGAGATCGGCGTGCGGATGGCGATCGGTGCCGATGCCGCGCGCATCGCGCGGCTGGTCGCCGGCGAGAGCGTCCGCATGGTGGCCTTCGGGCTCGTGGTGGGTCTGCTCGGTGCGCTCGGCACGGCGAGGCTCCTCGCGAGCTTCCTCTATGGGGTCCAGGCAGCCGATCCGGCCGCGATCATCGCCGCGGCGGGGGTGCTGTCGGCCGCCGCGGTGGTGGCGACGCTGTTGCCCGTCAGGAAAGCCACCCGCGTGGACCCGGTCATCGCCCTCGCCGCGGAGTGACCGCGGTCAGCGGCCGTGCGCGGGGAGGCGCTCCAGCTCCTCGAACCACGAGGCGTACAGCTCGACGCCCCTTCGGGCCTGCGTCCAGTCGAAGAACTCGTTCGGCGCGTGGTACCCGTGCTCGGGCAGGCTCAGCCCCATCAGGAGCACCGGCGCGCGCAGCGTCTCGGCCATCATCGCCACCGCCGGGATCGAGCCTCCGCCCCGGGTGACCGCCAGTCCCTTCCCCAGCACCCGCTGCGCGGCCCGGTCCATCGCCTTGCACTCGGGCGCGTCCAGCGAGGTGACGAAGGCCGGTGCCGATCCCAGCCCGGTCACCTCCACCAGCGGGTCCAGGCCGGCGACGAAGCGCTGGATGGATTCCACGACCCGGGCCCCGGTCTGTCCGGGGGCGAGTCGCAGGCTGACCTTCGCCTCGGCCCAGGCGGGGACGATGCTTTTGATGCCCGGGCCCTGGTAGCCGCCGGAGATGCCGTGGATCTCGAAGGTGGGCTCGGTCCAAAGACGCCGGAGGAGCTCCCGCGGAGTGTCCGCCAGCAGCCGGCGGAAGCCGTAGGTGGCGCGGAAGCGCTCGAGGTCGAACCCGCTCTTCAGATACAGGTCCAGCTCGGCGTCGCTCACGGGTGCAATGCCGTCGCGGATGCCGGGGACGAGGATGCGCCCGGTGCTCGCGTCGAAGCACGCGGCCAGCACGCGGACCAGCCCGGCGATGGGGTTGGGAGCGCCGCCGCCCACCACGCCGGAGTGAGCATCCACATCCGCGGTCCGGAGCTTGAAGAGGACCGCCTGGAAGCCGCGCAGGCCCACGTCCATCGACGGCTGCTCCGCCGAGACCCAGAGCGTGTCCGAGACCAGGACCGCCCGGACGTCGCCGAGGAACGCCCGGTGGTCACGGAGCAGCTCGGCGAAGTGAGGGCTCCCCACCTCCTCCTCGAATTCCCAGAGCAGCTGGAAGCCGAGGGGGGAGCCGCGGCGCGCGGCGTGAGCCACCGCGAGGAGACAGGTCAGCGCAGGGCCCTTGTCGTCGGTGGCTCCGCGCCCGAGGTAGCGCTCGCCGTCGATGCGCATCCGGAACGGCTCGCCCTTCCACTCGGGCTCGTCCGCCGGCTGCACGTCCAGGTGGTTGTAGACCAGCACCGAGGGCCGGGACGGGTCGCCGAAGCGGCCGTGGACGTACGGCTTGCCGCCCACGCGGAGCAGGGTGGCCGTTCCCCCGAAGTGACGGACGAGGGCAAGCGCTGCCTCGGCGCAGGCCTCGGTCTCCGGCGTTCGTGCCGGATCCATGCTGACGGTCGGCAGCTCCACCAGGGTGCGGAGCTGGTCCTCGAAGAACGAGCGGTGGCCCTCGGCCCAGGCGCGTGCGTCGTGGTTCACGGTCGAAGTGCCTCCACCAGCGCGGCGGTGAACGCCCGGCCCACGGAGCCCTCGGGGTCGCGGTCCGGGTCGTAGATGGTGAGCTCCACCCCGAGCGCGCGCGGCGAGGCCAGGAGTGGACGGAGCAGTTCCACCAGGGCCTCGTACGACAATCCACCGGGTACGCGCGAGTCCACCGCGGGCATCAGTGCGTCGTCGATGACGTCGGCGTCCACATGGACCCAGAAGGCCGGATGGCGGTCCAGCAACTCCAGCACTTGCCCGGCGACGGCCGGGGGACCGCGCCGCTCGATCTCGGCCAGGTCGAGCACCGGGATTCCCGAGGCACGGAGCTCGGGGTCGTCCTCGCGCAGCCCGAGGTGGACGACCGACCCCGCGTCGACCAGCGGGCCATCCGGGACGAGCCCGGAGAGGAGCGCTGGCCCCCGGCCGACGGCGAGGGCCAGGTCCATGCCCGCGGCGCCGTGGGTTCCGGAACGCTCGGGCGTGGCGAAGTCCGAGTGCCCGTCGAGGAAGACGAGGCCCAGCCGCTCCACCTTGCGGCGTGCGCCGAGCAGGTCGCCGAGGAGAATGCTGCAATCACCCCCCAGCACCACGGCCAGCTCGTCGCGGAGGACGACGGTCTCCACGCTGTCGGCGAGCTTCCGGGAGTAGTCGGCGATGGCCTCCGCGTTCCGGATGCCGCTTGGGTGCACCTCGGTGCCGTAGCGAGGCGCCTCGACGCGGCCGGCGTCTCGTGCCCCGAGGCGGGCGCGCAGCCCGTTCCAGCGGAGGACGTCCGGCATC
>DASXGF010000256.1:0-19985 GCA_036489275.1 Myxococcaceae bacterium
CAGCGAGAGGTTTCGGCGTACACGTCCTCCTTGCCGAGCTCGTTGAAGATCTCGTGTCGCATGGACGGCCACTCTCGGAGCCGTCTGTCGGGCGTGGTCAGCGTGTCGAACCAGCGGCGCGACACGGCGGCGGACGCGATACGGTCCTCGCCCGGCAACATCAGCAGCACTGGAATCCGGAGGCCAGCGCCGGCGGCCAGCACCTCCTGCTGCGCGCGGGTGTGCTCGGTGAACCAGCGCGGCGTGCCCTTCCGGCCGTAGAGCGGGTCCTCGTCGGTCGCGCGCTGCCATGCCGGATCCCGGCTGAGGTCCGCGGACGAGAGGCCGGTGGGGATGGGGAGCGAGGGGATGATGCTGGAGAGGAGCGCCGCCGGCGCGGTCTTCCAGGCCGGGGGCGTGAAAGCGAGGCCCAGGTACGGGGACGTGAGCACGAGCCCCTTCAGGCCGAGCGCACGCGCGGCCTCCGCTCCGCTGCCGGCGAGCCAGCGCAGGGTGATGAGCGCGCCGTGGCTGTGGGCGACGATGAACAGCGGGAGGCCGCCCGCGAGGGCATGGGTCGCTCGGACGAAGGCCTCGAGCTCGGCGGTGTATTCCGAGAATTCGCGCACCGCCCCCCGGGCGCCGTCGCTCTTGCCGTGGCCGCGGACGTCGTAGGCGTGCACGGCGAACCGCTCGGCGAGCATCGCGTCGCGGAAGGTCCGGTACCGGCCGACGTGGTCGCCATACCCGTGCACCAGGACGATGTGGGCCCGCGCGCCGTCCGGCACGTCGCGCTCGGACCACAGGCGCGTGCCGTCCGGCGCCGAGAAGCGGCCTTCCTGGTGGTGGTTCATCGGGGGAAGAGAAGATCATGCCCGGGAGATCTGACGGAGGTCCACCGGAAGTCACACTCCCGCCACGAATGTCCGGGCGGCGGTGTCCTAGCGATCGGCGACCGGGGAGGTGAGCGCCTTGAGCTTCCGCTCCACCACCGCGGTCCGCTCGCGCGCCTGCGGGTCGTCGGTGGTGCGCATCGCCTCGAGCGCGCGCCGGTACGCGCCCACCGCCGCATCGCGACGGCTCGCGCCGCCGTACGCATCGCCGAGGTGCTCGAGGATGGTGGGCTCGTCCGGCTCGAGGTCCGCGGCGCGCTCCAGGGTGCCGGTGGCGCGCATCAGATCGCCGCGACGAAACTGCACCCAGCCGAGCGAGTCGAGATAGGCGCCGCTGTCCGGCTGGAGGGCCAGCGCGCGTCGCACCAGCCGCTCCGCCTCATCGAGTTGCTCGCCGCGATCGGCCAGCGTGTAGCCGATGAAGTTCAGCGCCGCGGCGTTCCGGGGATTCACCTCCACCACCTCGCGCATGCGGGCGATCGCCTCCTGGGTGGCGCCGCTCTTCTGGAGCACGACGCCGAGCGCGTACATCAGCTCCTCGTCGCGGGGATGGGCCTTGAGCGCCTCGGTGAGGACGGAGACCGCCTCGGCGTGCGAGCCGGTGCGGGAGAAGATCTGCGCGAGCGCGGTGACCAGCTCGGTGCTTCCCGAGGCGCGGATCTTCGCCTGGAGGAACTCCTCGGCCCGCGCCGGCTGGCCGATGGCCTCGAGCACGGCGGCATGTCCCGCCTCGAGCGCCACGTCGCCCGGTGCCTGCTTCAGCGCCTCGGCGGTGGCCCGCTCGGCGGCGGCGGGGTCTCCGGCCCGCGCGAGCGCCAGGCCCCGCTGGACGACGGCGTCCTTCCACCCGGTCGCCCCGATCGGCACCTGTCCGTAGGCCCGCGCGGCCTCGCCCCACCGTCCGACCTTTCCCTGCACCAGCCCGAGCGCGAGCAGCAGCCGGGGGTCGTCGCTCGCGGCGCGTGCCTGCTCCAGCACCCGGATGGCGGGAGCCGTCTTGCCGGCCGAGAGCCACGTCAGCGCGATCCGCAGCGACTGCTCGGGTCCGATGTCCAGCGACGCGAGGCGGTCGAGGTACGCCCGGGCGCGAGCCTCGGAGCCCGAGCGGAGCGCGAGCCGACCGGCGCGGAGCAGCACCTCGCGCGAGTCCGGGTCCCGCTCCAGCGCCCGGCCGTAGGCGGCGTCGGCCTCCGCCGGACGGCCCAGCGCCTCCAGCGCCTCGCCGAGCGCGCCCTGCGCCTCGGCGTCGCCGGGGTCGATCTGAACGGTCCTTTCCAGCAGGGCGCGCGCGGTCTCGGCCTCGCCGCGATCGAGCAGCGCCATCCCCAGCCGCCGCAGGCCGGTGGTGTCGCGGTTCAGGTCGGCGAGCGTCTGCACCGTGCGCACGGCGTCGTCGGGGTGGCCCGACTCGAGGGACATCTCGGCGAGGAGGAGGTACGACTCCTGCTCGCGCGGGGCGAGCTTCCGCACCCGCTCCAGCACCTCACGGGCGCGCTGCGGCCGGTCGGTCTCGTAGAGGAACCGTCCGAGGAAGAGGAGCGCCGGAACGTGGTCCGGCTTCTTCTCCAGCAACCCCCGCACGGTGGCCTCCGCCTTCGCCGGCGCACCGGCGCGGGCCTGCGCCTCGGCGAGCGCGAGGACGAGCTCGGAGCGGCCGGGATCCGAGGCGAGCGCCAGCCGCAGCTGCTCCACGCTCCGGGTGTGCTCCCCCTGAAGCGCGAACAGCCGGGCCCGGAGGAAGTGCGCGTAGGCCGAGGCCGACGAGTAGTCGTCGGTGGGCGCCTCCATCGCCTCCTTCATCGCCGAGACGTCCACCCTCGGATGCGCCGGAGCGGCACCGAGCAGGACGAGCGCAGCGAGGGTGAAGGCGACCACGGAGGATTCCCTGGGCCGGAAGCCTAACAGGCGCCCCGGGGGGGTGCGTGTCGCCCCCGGTGGGAAACGTCAGCTCGTGGGACGGCGATCGAGGAGGTGGTCCAGCACCGCCTCCGGCAACTCCCGCCCCGGCACCTCGGCGACCTCGACCTGACAGTGGAGGCTGGTGGAAGCGCGGAGGTCGGACTCGACGCGGCCGAAGACGGCCATCGCCTGCTCCGAGGTGCACTCGGGCAGCAGCGCGGCGAAGGTCCCCTGCCCCAGGTGGGCCAGGACGTCGGGCTGGCGGAGGCGCTCCCGCATCCGCGCCGCGGCGGTGCGGAGCAGCTCGGGGTGCACTGCATCGGTCCGGGCGATGGCCAGCGAGAGGGGCCGCCCGTAGCGCCGGGCCCGGGCCGCCTCCTGCGTCAGGCGGGCGACGAGGCCGCGTCGGTCGAGGAGCCCGGTCTCGGCATCGGCGACGCCGACCATGGGCGCGTCGGCCTCCGGGGTGCTGGCGGTGCGCTTGTTCACCGCGAGCGCGCGCTCGGCGCGCTGGAGGAGCTCGGAGGCGTGGAAGGGCTTCGCCAGGTAGTCGACGGCGCCGAGGTTGAGCGCGCGGACCCGGTCGGCCACACCCACCTGCGCCGACACGAGAATGACGGGGATGTCGGCGGTGTCGCTCGAGGCCTTGAGGGAGATGACCGCGTCGAGGCCGTCGAGGTGGGGAAGGAAGACGTCCATCACGACCAGGTCCGGATGCAGGGCGTGCACCTTGGCCACGCCCTCCCGACCGTCGCGGGCCACCTCCACCCGGTACCGCTTGCGGAGGATTCCTTCGAGGACCGCGGCGATGTCCGGCTCGTCCTCGACGATGAGCACCCGGGGCTGCTGCTCGCCGCCGAGCGCCTGGAGCTTCGGAGCCACCTTCCGGTCGGACTGGGCGAGCGGGAGCGTGAAGACGAAGGCGCAGCCGCCGTCGCCGGGTCGCTCGGCCCAGATCTCGCCGCCGTGCAGCTCGACGAACTCCTTGCAGATGGCGAGACCGAGCCCGGTGCCGCCGGGGCCGTGGCGGTAGCGGTCGAAGACCAGGTGCATCTGCTCCTCGGCCATGCCGGGCCCGTCGTCCTGGACGACCACCTTCACCACCGGGCCGTCGGGCCGGTGGAGCACCTCGCCCTCGACCAGCACGGTGCCGTTCTTCGCCGCGTGCTCCAGTCCGTTGGTGATGAGGTTCTGCAGCACCTCGCGGAGCTTGAGCTCGTCGCCCATGACGGGAAGGCGCTCGGGGGCGTGGGCCTTGAGGGTCACCCCGCGCTCGGCGGCGAGGATCTCCAGCTCGAAGGCGCAGTCACGGGCAATGCGACCAAACTCGAGCAGCTGCACGTCGAGCGCGACGCGGGCCTGCTCGCCCTTGCCGCGGTCCAGGAGCGACTCGACCATCTTCAAGATCTTCCGCGACTGGCGAACGATGGCCTCGGCGGAGGTCTTGAGGTCGCCGGTGAGGTTCGCGTCCTCCAGCATCCGGCCGTGGCCGAGCGTGACCTGGAGCGGCGCCCGGAGATCGTGGCTGATGATGGCGATCAGCTCGTCCTTGAAGCGGGCCAGCTCTCGCAGCCGGCGATTGGCCTCGGTCAGCTCGCGGTAGCGCTCCACGTAGGCGAGCTCCAGGTCGTCGCGCTTCTTCTGGACCGAGGCGTGGAGCTTGGCGTTGCGGACCGAGTTCGCCAGCGCGGCGGCGACGGCCTTGGCGAACTCCTGCTCCTCGGGCCCGAAGGCCCCTCCCCTACTGGACAGGCGAAGGAAGAGAGCGCCCACCAGGTCGTCCTGGCTGATGAGGGGCTGAACCAGGATGCTCTTCACCGCGAGGGGCGCGATGGCGGGCATCACGTCCGCCATCAGCGGGTCCTCGAGGGCGTCCTCGATGTAGGTGGCCTCGCGGGTCTGGAGCGAGCGGCGGAGCTCCGGGTACTTGGAGAGGTCGATGGTGATGGGCCGGTAGTCGTCCCGCTCGCGGGTGGCCATGACCACCGCCTCGGTGGAGCTGGGCGAGTCGACGAGAACGACCGAGCAGCGGTCGGTGGGGAGCACCTGGCTCACCTTCTCCACCGCGATCTTGAGGATCCGCTCGAGCTCGAGGGAGGACGTGGCCGCCTGAGTGATGTCCAGGAGCATGGCCATGCGCTCCGTGATGCGCCGTTCGCGGTCGCCTGCCGCCTCCGGCCGCACGAGCGCCGGCGTGGAGCTCTCCCCGTTCATCCGCGCTCCAATTTTCCTAGATTTTCTGGGCACTGACCAGCAACTCCGTCAGGGAGTCCTTGGCGACACCGCCACGGCGTGACGCTTCCTTCATGGTCTGCGGGCAACCAGCAGAATCTCCCGGTTTCCGGCGGGACCGTGGACGGGCGAATCCAGCGCACCGACGGGCAGGAGGCCGAGCTGCTCGATGCACTCCCGGACCCGCGCCACGGCCTCGGCTCGCACTGCGTCATCGCGCACCACGCCGCCCTTTCCGACCTGCGCCCGGCCCGCCTCGAATTGTGGTTTCACCAGTGCGACCGTCACCCCCCCGGGGACGAGGAACTGGACCGTCGCCGGCAGGACCTGGGTGAGCGAGATGAAGCTCACGTCCAGGACCAGCACCGAGACCTTCTCGGGCAGCTCGGACGGGCCGAGGTGGCGCGCATTCACCCCCTCGTGGAGCACCACCCGGGGGTCGCTCCGCAGGCGGGCGTGCAGCTGCCCGCGCCCGACGTCGAGGGCGTAGACCTTCGAGGCGCCGGCCTGGAGGAGACAGTCGGTGAAGCCGCCGGTGCTCGCGCCGATGTCCGCGCACACGGCGCCGCGCACGTCCAGCTGGAAGTGCTCGAGGGCTGCCGCGAGCTTGAGGCCGCCGCGGGAGACGTAGGGCATGGGCTCGCCCTTGAGACGGACCTCGGCCTCGGTGGAGACGCGCGTTCCCGGCTTGTCGACGCGCTGGTCGTCGACCACGACCTGGCCGGCGAGGACGATCGCCTGCGCCTTGGCCCGGGTGGGCGCGAGGCCGAGGTCGACCAGGAGCACGTCGAGGCGCTCCTTCTTCGGACGGTCGGTCGGGTCGAGGCGCTCCGTCACGGAGCGGCCTTCTTAGCGCGGGCGTGTGTCGGTCTCGATGTGAGGAGGGGTCGGGTGTCCGCGAGGACGAGTGCGGTGAGGGCACCGGGCGTCCGCTTCGGGACGTGGAGCCGCGTTCCAGGTCCAGAACCGGTCACCGGCTTGCCGTGGGCGAGCGGCGCTCTCGCGTCCTAGCTCGGCGGCCTGCCGAGGACCACTCGAACCGCCGCGGCGATTCCCTCCGGCGACAGGCCGAGGGCGCGGCGCTGCGTCCGGGCATCTCCGTGGGGCACCGGCGCGTCGGGCAGGCCCAGCGTCGTCACCCGGGCGGAGAGGCCGCGGGCGGCGAGCAGCTCCAGCACGGCGCTCCCCAGCCCGCCGTGCACGGTCCCCTCCTCCACCGTCACCACGTGGCCCGTGGCGCACGCCTCCAGCACGCGCGCCACGTCGAGCGGCGCCAGCGCCCGGACGTCGAGCACCGCCGTCGGGACCTCGAGCTCCGTCGCGGCCTCGAGCGCGGAGAGCCCGAGCGGGCCGGCCGAGACGATCGCCGCGACCGCTCCCTCCGGCCGCCGTAGCCAGCGCGCGCCCGTCACCGGCCCCGGCTCCAGCCGGATCGAGACTGGCGTGGTGGGCAACGTCCCTCGCGGGAACCGGAAGGCCGCCGGTCCCGCCGAGGCGAGCGCCGTCTCCAGCACCGCGTCCACGTCCTCGGCGAAGGTCGGGACGTCGATCCGCAGCCCGGGAAGCGGACGGAGGAAGGCGAGATCGAACGTCCCCTGGTGCGTCGCCCCGTCCGCCCCGACCAGCCCGGCGCGATCGATGGCGAAGGTCACCGGAAGCCTGGGGAGCACCACGTCGTGGATGACCTGGTCCATCGCCCGCTGGAGGAAGGTGCTGTAGATGCAGACCACCGGACGGAGCCCCCGCGCGGCGAGCCCGGCGGCGAGCGCGACCGCGTGCTGCTCGGCGATGCCGGCATCGTGCACCCTGGGCCCGAAGCGCCGCGCGAGCCCGGTGAGCGACGAGCCCTCCAGCATCGCCGGCGTCACCACCACCACCCGGGCATCCCGCTCCATGACCCGGCCGAGGGCGTCGGCCACCGCATCGGACCAGGTGGGCTGGCCGTGCCGGCTGCGGACCAGCTTGCCGTCCCGCATCTCGTACGGGCCCATGGCGTGCCCGCGGGTGGCGAGGTCCTCTTCCGCCTCGGCGAGCCCCCGACCCTTCTCGGTGCGGACGTGGACCAGCACCGGCCTTCGGCTCCGCCGTGCCTCGGCGAGCGCCGGAAGCAGCTCGGGGAGCGCGTGCCCGTTCACGGGTCCGAGGTAGGTGAAGCCGAGCGCCTCGAAGAAGGCGCGCGCGCCCGCGCCGGCCAGCATCCGGGGCACCGCGCCGACGTTGGCCGAGATCGACATCCCGTTGTCGTTCAGCACCACCACCAGCGGCAGGCCGCTCGCGCCGGCGTCGTTCAGCCCCTCGAAGGTGAGGCCGCCGGTGAGCGCGCCGTCGCCGACGATGGCCACCGCGCGGCCCGGCGCCCCGGTGCGGGCGTGCGCCTGCGCCATTCCCAGCGCGACGCTCACCGCGGTGCAGGCATGCCCCGCCGGGAAGGCATCGAAGGGGCTCTCCCGCGGGTCGAGGAACGGGGCGACCCCGCCTTCCTGGCGGAGGGTATTCATCCGCGCCGCGCGGCCGGTGAGCAGCTTGTGGGCGTAGGCCTGGTGCCCGACGTCGAAGACCAGGTCGTCCTCGGGCGCGTGGAACACCCGGTGGAGCCCGACGACTAGCTCCACCGCGCCGAGCGAGGCCCCGAGGTGGCCCCCCACCCGTCCGCAGATGGAGATGATCTCCTGCCTCAGCTCGTCACAGAGCGCGGGCAGCTCCTCGGCGGGGAGAGCGCGCACGTCCTTCGGCGAAAGGACGTGCCCGAGCAAGCTCACGTGCTGCGCTCCACGCTGTAGCGGGCCAGCGCGGCGAGCGCTCCCGGCGTCGGCTCGAGCGACCTCACCGCGGACAGCGCCTCGTCGACCAGGCTCCGGGCCCGGGCGCGCGAAGCCTCGAGCCCCAGCACCGCCGGGTAGGTGTGGCGGCCCGCCGCGGCATCGGCGCCGGTGGGCTTCCCCATCGCCTCGGCGGACGAGGTCACGTCGAGCAGGTCGTCGGCGATCTGGAAGGCGAGCCCGACCGCATCGCCGTACCGCTCGGCGGCGGCGACTTGCGCGGGGGAGCCTCCCTCGGCCACCACCCCGAGCGTGCAGGCGGCCCGGAGCAGCGCACCGGTCTTCGCCCGGTGCAGGCGCGTCAGGTAGCCCTCCTCCGCCGGGCGGTCCTCGGCGATGTCCAGGACCTGGCCACCCACCATCCCGATGGCGCCCGCGGCCTGCGCGAGGCGCGACACCAGCTCGGCCCGGCGCGGCTCGGGGCCGGTGGCGAGCAGGGCGAACGCCTCGGTGAGCAGCGCGTCGCCAGCGAGGATCGCCATCGCCTCGCCGAACACCTTGTGGTTGGTGGGCCGTCCCCGGCGGAGGTCGTCGTCGTCCATCGCCGGCAGGTCGTCGTGCACGAGGCTGTAGGTGTGGATGTACTCGAGCGCGCAGGCGGCGTCCTCGGCCGCCGTCCCGGGCGGTCCGCCCTTCACCGCCTCGGCGAAGGCCAGGCAGAGCAACGGCCGGAGCCGCTTCCCGCCGGAGAGCAGCGAGTACTCCATCGACTCCACCAGCCGCCTCGGAGCGGCCTCGAGCCGGCGCAGTCGATCGGTGAGGAGCGCCTCGACGCGCGTGCCCCGGGCCTGCATCCACGGCTCGAGCTGGAACCCGCTCATCGGTGCGCCCCTCCGGCGCGCTGCTCGACCAGCTCGCGCATCCGCCCGAGGAGCGCGTCGAAGTCGATGGGCTTCGTGAAGTAGCCGTCGGCGCCGGAGGCGAGGCCCGCCTCGACGTCGGACCGCGTCTTGCGCGCGGAGACGAAGAGGACCGGCAGCGTGTGGAACTGCTCGTTCCGCCGCACGGCACGGCACAGCTCGAACCCGTCAATCCACGACATGTTCACGTCGAGGAGGAGGATGTCTGGCCGGTGCACGTGGAGGCTGGAGATGAGCTTCACGCCGTTCGCCGCCAGGGTGACGTCGTAGCCCTCGATCTCCAGGGCCATGGCCAGCATCTCTCGGGTGTCGCGGTCGTCGTCGACGATGATTGCCGAGCGACGAGGGGAAACGTCAGAAGGGGATGTCGTCATCGTCGGTGGCCGCCGGAGAAGCCTTCGACGGCGCGCCCCGGGTGGGCTCGAGTGGGACGGTCCGGTCCCCGCCCTTGTGCTCCAGAAGCTCCTGGACCCGTCGCTCCGCTTGCTGGAGAAGCGCCTCACCGCGCTTGACCAGCTGGATGCCCTTCTCGAACTCCTCGAGCGAGTCCTCGAGGGTGAGCTGTCCGCCCTCGAGCTTCTTGACCACCTCCTCGAGGCGGTCCACGACGTCGCTGTATCGCTCGCTGGGCGGCTCTTCTCGCGTAGCCACGGGACCGCCCGTCTACCGCCGGGCCGAGGAACGCGCAACCGCCCTCGGCCGACCAGCACAGTTTCCGCCGGCTAGTCCTCGCCGCCCGGCTTCACCCGGGTGATGGTCGCCTCCGCCTCGTCACAGGTGGAGAGGGCGTCGCACCCCGGCGGGGCCCACCGGACGCGGACCCTCGTCCCCTGCTGGAGCTCGGCGGCCCGGCGCACCAGGTGGCCGTCGTCCGTTCGGTAGACCACCGCGTACCCGCGACCCATGACCCGGAGCGGGCTCAGCCCGTCCAGACGCCCGGCCCGCATCTGCAACGCGCTCCGCGCTTCCGCGAGCCGTCGATCTGCGTGTTGTCGCAACCGTGCGGTGAGGCCGCCGAGCCGGGTCCGGGCGCGGGCCAGGCCCACGTCGGGCGCCCGCCGATCGAGGCGCTGGCGTATCGAGACGAGAGCGGCCGCCTCGAGGGACAGGCGAGCCCGCTGCACCTCGGCCAGCCTCCAGCGCAGCCGATCGAGGCGCGCCCGCCGCTCCCGGAGCAGCGCCTCGGGCCGGAAGCGCTCCAGCCGGCCGCGCAGCTCCATGAGCCTGCCGCGCTCGGCAGAAAGACGCTCGGTCCAGAGACGTCCGAGCGCCCGCTCCTGCTCGATGAGCCCGTGCCGGTGGCGGGTGACCTCCTGCCGGGGATCGCGCAGTCGGCGCTCGTGCTGTCGCAGCCGCTCCCGGGAGTGCGCCACGGCGCTGCCGACTCCCTGGCGGAGCCGGGTACGCGCCGTCCGCAGGTCGTCGAGCAGCGCCTCCAGCTCGGGGGCGAGGAGCTCGGCCGCGGCGCTCGGAGTGGGCGAGCGCGCATCGGCGACGAAGTCGGCGATGGTGAAGTCCACCTCGTGGCCCACCGCCGACACCACCGGCACCGGGCTCGCGGCGATGGCGCGGGCCACCGACTCCTCGTTGAAGGTCCAGAGGTCCTCGGCGCTCCCGCCACCGCGGGTGACGACGATGACGTCCACGTCGGTCCGGGCGAGGCGGCCCAGCGCGCGCACCACCTCGTCGGCGGCGCCGGGACCCTGCACCCGGGCATGGCAGAGGAGCACCGAGAGGCGTGGATTGCGCCGGTGGAGGACGCGGAGGAAGTCGTGCAGCGCGGCGCCGGAGCGGCTGGTGACCACCCCGATGCGCCGGGGGAGATAGGGGAGCGGCCGCGGCGGGCGGAGCCGGTGCTCGCCCATCAGGCCCTCGCTGGTCAGCCGGTCCCGGAGCTGGGCGAAGGCGATGGCCAGCGCGCCCGCACCGGACGGCTCGATGCGCTGGACGATGAGGTTGTACTGGCCGGCCTTCTCGTAGACGTCGAGGTTGCCCTCGGCGATGACCTCCATCCCCTCCTCCAGCCGGAACCGGAGGCGCTGGACGACGCTGGCCCAGATCTTCACGTCGATGGAGGCGCCGGCGTCCTTCAGCTTGAAGAAGAGGTGGCCGGAGGCGTGCAGCCCGCGGAAGTTGCTGATCTCGCCGCGGACCAGCACCCGCCGGAAGCCCTCGGCGAGCACCCCCTTCACCGCCTGGGTGAGCTGGGTGACGGTGAGCACCACCCGCTCCGGGGGCCGCGGCACCGGGCTGGAGGTGGCGGTCTCGATGCGCACCACCTCGGTGGTGGAGGTCCAGCGAACCGCGGCGCCGCCTCGCTCACGCGGCCGCGACGGAGCGAGGTCCACCCGCACCGTCCCCCGGTCGAGCGCGAGCTCGGTCGTCGCGAGCGGGACGTCGCCCCGAGGGCCCGGAGCGCGCTCCGGGGCCACCTCGAGCCAGGGGGGCGGCTCGATCTCCGGCGGTGGCTCGGGCGGCGACTCCCGCGACTGTCTGGCCGGCGGGAGCGGCTCCTCGGGCGCGGGCTCCCTCGCCACCGGCAGCGGTGACGCGACGGGAGTCCGCCCGGTCCGCGGCTCGGGCGGACCGAAGAGGTCCCCCTGCTGCGTCGAGGGCGCGGATGGGGCGAGGCTCTTGACCTTCTTCACGGGCACGGGAGCGGTTCCAGCGGTGAGTATGCCGTGGGACTGACGCTCGCCGCTGGCCTCGGTGCCGCGAGCGGGCCTGGCTCGGTGGGGCTCAGCGCTCCTGCTTGGCCGGCAGCTGGACGGAGAACCCGCGGGCGATCTCCCCTGCCCGCTGGGCCTCGGGCGTCCCGGGGAATTCCTGGGTCACCTTCGAGCAGCTGAGGACCGCGTCCGGCCCGAGCTGGAGCGAGGCCTCGAGCTCGCACTGCTCCATCAGCGGCCCCTTGCGCGCGTCCCCCTTGGCCGTCGTCAGCTGGCGCTTGACCTCGGCGAGCCGGGCCGCCTTCTCCGGAGAGCCGGCTCCCATCCGCATCGACTGCATCGCCGGTGCCGGCTTGGCCGCAGTCTTTGCCGTCGCGAGTGCCTTGTCCTCGCTGGCCACGGCGTCCGCCGTGGGCGCGGCAGCCATCCGTGCGGCCTCCTGGACGCGGCCCTCCTCGCCTCTGGACTGACTCGGCGCGGAGGGCGCGGCAGCGGCGACCGCGGCGGGGGGGCTGGCCGGAGCGCTTCCGGCGTTCGAGGCGAGGTCGTCGTGCTCGGACGCCTTGCGCTTCTTCGCCGCGCCCGCGCTGGACTCCGCGCTCATCAGGCTGCTCGCCCCGGCCGTGGCGCTCGGCCCGGCAGCTCCCGCCTTTTCGCCGGCCGCGAGGGCTCCGGAGAGATTGCCCGCGGCCGAGGACCCGACCTCCACGTCGGAGGGGGCGCCCGCCGGCTGCTCGCGCTTCTGTCGCTCCTCCTTCGGCGCATCGAGCTTGGCCACGGCCTTCTCCTCGAGCTGGCGCGTCTCCGGCTCGGCCCGACGCGCGGGCACGGGCCGATCCTGCCGCTCGGCCTCGGCCCTGGTCTTCGCCAGAGGCGAGGTCGGCGCCTTCCGCTCGTTCTGCTTCACGTCCTTCGCCGGATCCAGCTCGTCCCGGGCACGGTCCCCCTGGGCCGCCGAGCGAGGCGCCTCGGCCTGGGCGAGCATGTCCGTGCCCGCTGGCGCCGGGGCGTGGGCGAGGCCGTCCGATGGACGGTGCGTGGGGATGACGAGCCAGACCAGCGCAAAGGCGGCGGCCGCCGAGAGCAGGCCGAGGATGCGGAGGCCTCCGCGCCGGCTCCGGGCGCGCGCCGCGGCCTGCTCCCCGTAGGCGAGGAGTGACTCGAGCCCGCGCTCGGGCGGGGTGTCGGCCGGGATGGAACGAAACGCGGTTCGCACCTCGGCGATGCCGTCGAGCATCTGGCGGCAACGCGCGCAACCGTCCACGTGCTGCCGGAGCGCGCGGGCCTCCGGGGCCGGCACCTCGCCGTAGGCCAGCTCGAGCAGCCGGTCGTCGTCCGGGTGGTTGGGCACTGGAGGCCTCATGCCACCTGCCCTCCTGCCGGCGCGTCGACGCCGGCGGCGGTGAGCCGCGTCCGGAGCGCCTCGAGCGCATAGCGCATGCGGCTCTTCACCGTGGGCTCGGGGGCGCCGGTCATGCGGGCGATCTCGTGGAAGGGGATCCCTGCCATCTCGCGGAGGAGGAAGACCTCGCGCTGGGCCTCGGGGAGCGTGGCGATGGCGGCCTCGAGGAGAGGACGCAGCTCGGACGCCGCGGCGGCCCGCTCCGGATCGTGCGCCTCGGTCGACACCGGCTCGGTCACGAGCGGCTCGGTGGCGCGGGCGCGTTCTCGTCGTGCTCCATCCACGCAGGCATTCCTCGCGATGGTGTAAAGCCAGGTCGTGAAGCGCGCACGGGGACTCCAGTCGTTCGAGGCGCGCACCACCTTCAGCCACGTTTCCTGGAGGATGTCCTCCGCCCGGGCCCGGTCCTGCGTCCACCGCAGAACGAAGGCGAACACCGCGGCCCGATGCCGTCGCACCAGCGCCGGGAACGCCCGGGCATCACCCCGCTGGAACCTCCGCATCAGGGCCTCGTCGGGGGTCGTGTCGTCGGGCGCGTCGATGCGGCCTCCGCCGGTGCTCCGTTCATGTCGTCTGAAACGCGAGTCGCGGCCGATGGATCTAGGAGAATTCGGAGTCTGTCAGCCCGCCCGGTGGGCTGTCATGGGAGGGAGCCCGAGCGGGTGTCGATCTGCTCCACTGGCACACCCGGGGGCGCCTGAGGGGTGAAGAGCGTCCCGTCCGGTTGCTCGCCCAGCCGGAGGTCGGTGTACTGGAGCGCCACGCTGCCTGCTCCGGCGAAGGTGATGCTGCGCGGGAACGGCGCGCCCCGGACGTCCTCGAACCCGTCGAAGGTCAGCGTGTACTCGCCGGGTCCGTCGACGTGGCTGCGCAGCACCCGCCTCCGACCCGGATCGACCCACAGCTCCTGCGTCCGTCCGTCCGCCTTGAGCGTGACCCGGAACACGTTCTGCTCCGAGTCGGCGACGAGCGTGGGCGCGGAATCCGCCAGGCGCGGAGCACGTCCGAGGAGCATCGCCACCAGCTGATCCGGCGGGAGCTGGACGGGAAGGACGCGAGAGACGTTCTCGGCGGTCGCGGCGCCGCGCAGCCAGGTGCCCGTGTCCGAGGCCAGCATCACGAATTGCTTGCCGTCGGAGATGAGGACACCGCTCGGCTTGCCGAAGAAGTCGAGCACCTCGAGATGCACCGATGCCGGGGCGGAGGCGGCGACGAACATCTGGACGTTGCCCTTCTTGCCCCGGGCGTCTACATGGGCCTTGGCCTGGCTCTGGAGCGCGGCGACCCGGGTGTCCATGGCGTCCACCTCGGCGAGCAACGCGGTGGCGTCCGGGGGAGGGGCGTTGCGCACGTCCACCCGCGGAGGACAGCCGGCGAGCAAGAGCAGGAACAACGGCCAGGGACGCCTGTTCATGGGCAGCGAAAAGCACGTAACCTCGGTAAGACTCAAGGATTTGAGGCAGGAATGACCTTCGAAGAGCTGTCCCACTACCTGCGCCTCGGTGGCGCCACGCTGGCGTTCATCCTGGCGGCGTCGGTGCTGTCCATCGGCGTGGCGGTGGAGCGGTGGATCGCCCTGTGGAACATCTCCGCCAACTCCCGGGCCCTGACCGATGCCGTCGGACGGCATCTGCTCCGCGGGGACGTCTCGGCGGCCAAGGGGACCGTGGACCGGGCGGATACGCCGCTGGCGGACGTGTACCGGGTGGCGTTCGAGCGGCTGGAGCGGTCGCGGACGGTGACTCCCGGGGTCGAGGCGGCGGTCGAGCGTGAGCGGGCGCAGCTGGGGCTGCGCCTCAAGAAGAACCTCTGGATCCTCGGCACCATCGGCGCGACGACGCCGTTCGTCGGCCTCTTCGGAACGGTGGCCGGCATCATGCGGAGCTTCCGCGAGCTCGGCCTGGACGTGGAGGCCGGTGGAACCGGCGGTACGGCGGCGGTGATGACCGGCATCTCCGAGGCGCTGGTGGCGACGGCGGCGGGCATCCTGGTCGCGGTCGAGGCGGTCATCCTCTTCAACTACTTCCAGTCGCGCATCTCCCGGCTGAACGTGGAGATGCGGCTGCAGATCGAGGAGTTCATGGAGCTGCTCCGTGAACGCCCCAGCGGCTCGTCACATCCCGAGCCGGTGTCGATGGCCCCCACCCCGCTGCCCGCGGTCACCACCGCCGGGGCGAGCTAGGACGGCGGGCGGATGGCGATCGGACGGGTCCCGGGAACGTCGGAGGAGGATTCCGAGGAGGCAGTCTTCTCGGAGATCAACATCACTCCGCTCACCGACATCTTCCTGGTGCTGCTGATCATCTTCATGGTGACCAGCTCGGTGATCGTGAACCAGGGCGCGGGCGCGGCGAAGGCCGGGCTCAAGGTGAATCTGCCCAAGGGGAGCGCGGCGGACGTGATGCCCGCCTCGACGGACCTCTCGGTGGCGGTGCTCCAGGACGGCCGGGTGGTGCTCTCCGGGAACGTGGTCACCACCGACGAGCTGAAGAAGGCGCTGGACGACGCGCGGAAGAAGAACCCGAATACCCTCGTCGTCATCCAGGCCGACGAGGGCGTTCCGCACGGCAGGGTGGTCGAGGTGATGGAGACGGCGAAGGGTGCCGGCCTCGGTCAGCTGGCCATCGGCGTCCGCGAGGCGCCGGGAAACAAGTAGCCGGGCCCACAGTCCTCAACCCTCGGCGGGGGCTGTGCCGGGCGCCGGCTCAGGCGGGCTGTCCTCGACTCGCCTGGCCTGCCAGCGCGTCCATTGCTGGAACATCACCGGCAGCACGAGCAACGTGAGAAGGCAGGCCGACACCGTCCCGGAGACGATGACCACGGCCAGCGGCCGCTGAGTCTCGCTCCCCGCGGCCCGGGAGAGCGCCGCCGGCACCAGGCCGAGGGCCGCCAGCGTCGCGGTCATGAGCACCGGGCGTAACCGTTCACGCGCGCCCTCGAGGATCGCCACTCGAACCGGATCGCCACGGCGGTGCCGATCGGCGATGGCGGACATGACCAGTACCCCGTTCAGCGCTGCCTGGCCGATCAGGGCGATGAAGCCGACCGCCGCGGCGACGCTCAGGGGAAAGCCAACCGTCGCCAGACCGAACACGCCGCCCACCAGCGCCAGGGGGACGTTGAGGAGGGTGAGCAGCGCCAGCGGCAGGGAGTCGAACGCCTTGAAGAGGAGGACCAGGGTGATCAGCAGCGCCACCGGGACGACCATGGTCAGCCGCGCCATGGCCCGCTCCTTGTTCTCGAACTCCCCACCCCACTCGATGGTCATGCCCGCCGGCAGCGGCGCCTCGCGCTCCAGCGCCGCCCTGGCGTCGGCGACGAATCCGCCGAGGTCCCGACCGCGCACGTTCATCCGGATCCCGATGTAGCGGCGGCCGCCCTCGCGGTTGATGCTCGCCCGCCCCACCCCGGTCTGGACCTCGGCCAGCGCTCCCAGGGCGACGAGGTTCCCGCCCTCCACCGGGACCCGGAGGGCGCGGAGCTTGTCGAGATCGTCCCGGGCCGACGGAGGCAGCCGCATCACCACGTCGAACCGGCGCTCTCCGTCCCAGAAGTCGGCGACCGGCCGGCCACCCACCGCGGTCTGGAAGACGCGCTGAAAGTCGCCCAGTCGAACCCCGTAACGGGCCAGCGCCTTTCGGTCGGGGGTGATCTGGATCTGCGGCACCTCGCCGCTCTTGACGATCCCCAGGTCGGCGACGCCGGGGATCCCGGCGATCAACGCCTTCGCCTTCTCCGCGTAGGCCTGGAGGGCCACCAGGTCGGCGCCGTAGATCTTCACCGCGATCTGTCCGAACTGACCGCTGATGTTCTCGTTGACGTTGTCGCGGATGGGCTGGCTGAAGTTCGCTTCCAGCCCGGGGAGCGAAGCGAGATCTTTGCCGAGATCGGTGATGACGTCCGAGAGGTCGTCGACTCCGGGCGGCCACTGTTCCGGCGGCTTCAGGCGGACGAAGTACTCGAGGTTGTTGGTGAGCGTCGCGTCGGTCCCGTCCTCCGGACGGCCGAGCTGAGAGAGGATGCTCTCTACCTCGGGCTTGCCGGCGATCAGCTCGGTGATCCGAGGAACGAGCTGGCGTCCCTGGTCCAGCGAGACGTTCGAGGGAAGGGTGAAGGTGATGTACAGCGCACCTTCGTTGAGCTCCGGAAGGAACTCGCTGCCGAGACGAGACAGGGTGAAGACCGCAGCGCCGAGCAGCACCGCCGCCGTGCCGAGCACCCACCACGGCCTGCCGAGACAGAAGCGGAGCGTTCCCTCGTAAGCGCGCGAGGCGACGCGGAGGATCGGCGACTCGCGGTGGCGGAACGGCCCGCGGTAGACGATCGCGGCGAGGACCGGCACGAGCGTGACCGAGAAGAACAGGGCGCCGGAGAGCGCGGCGACCACCGTGTTCGCCATCGGAGCGAAGATCCGCCCCTCCACCCGCTCGAGGAGAAAGATGGGCAGGTAGGCAGCGATGATGATCAGCAGCGCGAAGACGGTCGGACGCACCACCGAGCGCGTCGCAGCCTGGATGGAGTCGATCCTGGACTCGTCCCGGTGCGCCAGGGCGAAGCGCACCAGGATGGCCTCGATGATGACCACGCCTCCGTCCACGATCACCCCGAAATCCACTGCCCCCATCGACAGGAGATTCGCGCTCATTCCGCGGAGTCGGAGGTAGATGAAGGACGTGAGGAGCGAGAGCGGGATGAGGAGTGCGACGATCAACGCCGCTCGGAGGTCGACCAGGAAGACGAACAGCACCAGCGTCACGAGCAGGCCGCCCTCCAGGAGGTTCCGACCCACGGTCCGGAGCGTGGTGCCGACCAGCTCGGTCCGGTCGTAGAACGGCTCGACGTGGGCATGGTCGGCCTGCAGGCGCCGGTTGATCGTGCTCACCGCGTCCCGCACCTGCGCCAGCACCACCGAAGGATTCTCCCCGCGGCGCATGAGGACGATGCCCTCGATCGCGTCCTGGTTGTCGCCGCGGCTCACCACACCCTGGCGCGGAGCCCAGCCTTCGGAGACGTCGGCAACGTCCTTCACGAACACGGGCGTGCCGTCCCGGCTCGTCACGCTCACGAACCGCACGTCGTCGATGCCGTGGAACAGGCCATCGCTGCGGATGACGAACTGCTCGGCGCCTCGCTGCAGGACGCCTCCGCTGGCGTTCATCGACCCGGCCCGGATGCTCTGCTCCAGGTCGTCGAGCGTCAGTCCGAACGCCGCCAGCCGGAGCGGATCGGGCTGCACGTGGATCTCCCGGACCAGCCCCCCGTAGCTGACGACGTCGGCGACGCCGTTGACCCGGAGGAGCATCGGGCGCACCACCCAGTCCTGGAGCGTCCGGAGAAGCCGCGGATCACCGCCCGCGCCGTCGAGCGTGTAGCGATAGACCTCACCGATGGGCGTGGCGAACGGGCCGAGCTGCGGGACGACGCCCTCGGGCAGCTCGACCGCCCGTAGCCGCTCCAGCACCTGCGCCCGTGCCGCCTGTCCGTCCACGCCGTCGAGGAAGGTCAGGGTGACGAAGGAGAGGCCGAAGAGGGACAGGTTGCGCAGGCGTCCGAGTCCCGGGGTGCCGTTGAGGGCTCGCTCGAGGGGAAGACCGATCTGCCGCTCCACCTCCTCGGCCGGCTGACCCGGGTACAGCGTGATGACCTGGACCTGGGTGTCGGTGGGATCGGGGAACGCCTCGACGGTCAGCTGTCGGAACGAGACCCACCCTGCCAGCGCCACCAGCGCGGAGCCGACGAGCACCGCGCCACGATTGTGGAGGCAGAAGGCGATCCAGCGGTCGAACACGGCGGGGCGCGCACGTTAGCCGCTGTTGCACGAGACACGGAGATTCGAGAGCAAGCTGCAACTCGATGTTGCGAGACGCCTGTGACTTCTGTACGGCGGGCGACCGGCGGGGGGCCATCCCCGGCGGCGGCGACGTCGATCTGCTCGGCCTGTGTGGAACCCCTGTCGGCGCCGAGCGTCGGGAGACTCAGCTCGTCCCGAGCGCCGCGTCCGGAATCTCGAGCGGCGAGGCGTCCTCGGTCGCCAGCGACCGGGCCGAGGCCTCTACCTGCGGAAGCACGTTCCGGGCGAACCAGAGGCCGGACTGCACCTTGCCCGCGTAGAACGCCTTCTCCGACTCGGAGAGGCCGCCGGCGGCGAGCTTCTTCTGCGCCAGCGCGGCCGCGTCGAGCAGCATCCAGGCCACCGCCACCTGCGACATCATCGTCAGGAAACGGTTCGCCGACAGGCCGATGAGACCGAGCCCGCCGGACTGGCTCCAGCCGAGGAGCGTCATCGCGCTCGACATGAGGGCTTCCTGTCCCGCGGCGAGCAGCTCCACCGCCTTGCCCAGCGTGGGGTCCGCCCGCTGCGCCTCGACGAAGCCGGCCACGTCCTGGAGGAAGGCCTGGAAGTTCACCCCACCCGCCTGCCCCATCTTCCGGCCCACCAGGTCCATCGCCTGGATGTGATTGGTGCCCTCGTAGATGCTGTAGATCTTCGCGTCGCGCGCGTACTGCTCCACCGGGTGATCCTTGAGGTACCCGGCCCCGCCGTACACCTGGATCGCCACCGCCGCGAGCCGGAAGGCCTCGTCCGAGGCGAACGACTTCACCAGCGGGGTCAGGAGGTCCACCTGGCCCTTGTGGTAGGTGGCCTTCTCGTCGTCCTTCCCTGCCAGCGCCTGCGCCTGATCTCCGTGCCAGGCCAGCTTCACGATGAGCGCGCGGATCCCCTCGGTGTGCGACTTGAGGTCCAGGAGCATCCGGCGCACGTCGGGGTGCTCGAGGATCGCCACCCGCGGCACCGTCGGGTCCTTCCAGTGGGTGTAGTGCGGGCCCTGCTTCCGCTCGCGCGCGTAGTCCACCGCGTTCTGGTACGCGGCCGCGGCCGTCGCCAGACCCTGGATGCCGACGGCGATGCGCGCGCCGTTCATCATCCGGAACATCTGGGACATGCCCAGGTTCTCCACCGTCCCGACGAGCTCGCCCTCGCAACCGTCGCTCTCGCCGAAGTTCAGGACGCAGGTCGCCGAGCCGTTGATGCCCATCTTGTGCTCGATGGACCCGACGGTGACGTCGTTGCTGGCGCCCACCTTCCCGTCGGTGGAGATCCTCTTCTTCGGGACGATGAACAGCGACAGCCCCTTCGTCCCCGGAGGCCCGCCCTCCACCCGCGCCAGGACGAGGTGGACGATGTTGTCGGCCAGGTCGTGCTCCCCGTAGGTGATGAAGATCTTCTGGCC
>DASXGF010000266.1:0-2745 GCA_036489275.1 Myxococcaceae bacterium
GCCGACGAGACCGGAAGCATCGCGCTCACCTGGTTCAAGAGCGGCCCGTGGATGAAGTCGCGGGTGCCGGTGGGGAAGCGGCTCATCGTCTCGGGGGAGCTCCGGGCGACGCCCGGCGGCCGGGAGATGGTGCACCCGGAGATCGAGCCCGCGGACGAGGGAAGCGGCCCCTCGCTACACACCGGGCGCATCGTGCCGGTCTATCCGGGCTTCGAGCGGCACGAACAGCGCCAGGTCCGGGCGCTGGTGGCCCGGGTCGCAGCGGCGCACCTGGGCGCGGTGGAGGATCCGCTCCCCGCCGAGCTGCGGCGGAGGCTCGCGCTCCCGACCCTGGGCGAGGCGCTGGCGCGCATTCATCAACCGGGGGCCGACGACGATCTGAAGGCGCTGGAGGATCACCGGAGCCCTGCGCACCGGAGGCTCGCCTTCGACGAGCTGTTCCTCCTGCACCTCGGCATGGCGCTGCGGCGGCAAGGGGTGAAGCACGAGCCAGGCATCGCCTTCCACGTCGACGGCGATCGGCTGGCCCGGGCGCGAGCCCTGCTTCCGTTCACGCTGACCCGGGCGCAGGCACGCTCGGTGGCGGAGATCGGCCGCGACATGGCGCGCCCCGAACCGATGCACCGGCTGCTCCAGGGAGACGTGGGCTCGGGGAAGACAGCGGTGGCGGCGGTGGCCGCGGCGCTGGCGGTCGACGATGGCTGGCAGGTGGCGCTGATGGCGCCGACGGAGATCCTCGCCGCACAGCACCACGCGACCTTCGCCCGGGTCCTCGGAAAGGCGGGGGTCGAGGTCGCGCTGGTCACGGGCAGCGGCAGCGGGAGCGAGAAGCGGCGGGCGCGCGAGGCGGTGGAGTCCGGGCGGGCCCGCATCGCGGTGGGAACGCAGGCGCTCATCCAGGAGGGCATCGCCTTCGAGAAGCTGGGCCTGGTGCTCATCGACGAGCAGCATCGCTTCGGGGTGCTCCAGCGGCAGGCGCTGGGTCACAAGGGGCTCCGGCCGGACGTGCTGGTGATGACCGCGACGCCGATCCCGCGGACGCTGGCGATGACCCTCTACGGAGACCTCGACCTCTCGGTGCTGGACGAGCTGCCCCCGGGGAGGACCCCGATCACGACCCGGGTGGCGACCATCAACCGGCAGCCGGAGGTCTGGGAGGCGGTGGAGCTCGAGCTGCGGAAGGGCCGGCAGGCCTACGTGCTGTATCCGCTGGTGGAGGCCTCGGAGAAGATCGACCTCGCCGACGCCACCCGAGGCGCGGAGGAGCTCGAGGCGCGCTGGTCGCACCGCCGCGTGCAGCTCCTCCACGGCCGCCTCAAGCAGGAAGAGAAGGACGCGGTGATGGCGGCCTTCCGGAGCGGCCAGGTGGACGTCCTGGTCTGCACCACCGTGGTGGAGGTGGGGGTGGACGTGGCCAACGCCTCGGTGATGGTGATCCAGAACGCCGAGCGGTTCGGCCTGTCGCAGCTGCACCAGCTGCGGGGCCGGGTGGGTCGGGGGGCGGCGGCGTCGTACTGCTACCTCCTCCCGTCATTCGCCAGCGGAGCGGACGCCCGGACGCGGCTGGAGGTGCTGGAGCAGAGCACCGACGGGTTCGTCATCGCCGAGAAGGATCTCGAATTCCGCGGACCCGGGGAATTCCTGGGCACGCGGCAGAGCGGGCTCCCGGAGCTGAGCGTGGCCAACCTGGCGCGGGACCAGGCACTCTCGGCGGTGGCGGCCGAGGAGGCGAAGTCCATCGCCGCGGCCGACCCCCGCCTGACGCGGCCCGAGCATCGGGGACTCCTCCGGGCCCTGGAGGAGCGCTGGGAGGGACGGCTCTCCCTGGCCCGGGTGGGGTAGCCAGGCCGGCGGCGGCGTTTTACGTTGACGCCGGCATGGAGGACACCCGCCTCATCGTTGGGCTGCGCCGCAGCGGCATCCGCGACGAGCGGGTGCTGGCCGCGATGACCTTGCTGGCGCGCTCCGACTTCGTGCCCGAGCGTCTCCGGGACATCGCCTTCCAGGACGAGGCCCTGCCCATCGGCGAGGCGCAGACCATCAGCCAGCCGTACGTGGTGGCGCTGATGAGCGAGGCGCTGGAAGTGAGGCCGGGCGAGCGGATCCTCGAGATCGGGACCGGGTCGGGTTACCAGGCGGCGGTGCTGCACCTGCTCGGAGCGGATGTGTACAGCATCGAGGTGCGGGACGGGCTGGCGCAGAGCGCGGCCGAGCACCTCCACCCCTTCACCGGACCTCGGCTCCATCTCCGCGTCGGCGACGGCTTCGACGGGTGGCCGGGCGCGGCGCCGTTCGACGCGATCGTCCTGACCGCGGCGCCCGAGCGGCTTCCAGTGACGCTGGTGGAGCAGCTCGCGCCGGGCGGCCGGCTGGTGGGCCCCATCGGTGGTCAGGACGAGGGCCAGGAGCTCGTCCGGCTCCGGAAGCGCGACGACGGGAGCCTGGAGAGCGAGCGGCTGATCTCCGTCCGGTTCGTCCCGATGACACCCGCGCCCCTTCCCACCTGAGACGAGAGAGCGCGTGCGCCCCTGTCCCGTCTGCGAGGCACCGGTCACCGGCTGGCAGTGCGAGGTCTGCGGAAAGCAGGTCGGTCCGTCGCCCGCGACCGCGAACCTGTCTGCTCCGCTCGAGGGCCTCGAGGCGACGCAGCTGCCGTCCGGGGTGCTCGGGCTGGCCATCGAGCCGCCGCCCGGACTGGAGCCGACGGCGACGGAGGCGGTGCCCGAGATTCCCGGGGAGCCGCTG
>DASXGF010000303.1:0-10930 GCA_036489275.1 Myxococcaceae bacterium
AGGTTCCTCCCGCGGCCTCGCACTCGGCCCGGGACTGCGGGACGGACGGCGGGGCGGGGGTCTCGGCGCGCGAGGCTGGCGGAGCGGTCACCAGGACACCCATGACGGCCAGTGCCCTTCGTGCTCGTCGGAGCATCCCGCGCAATTCTACTGCAAGCAGGATGGGCTTCGAGGATCGCCCGGAGTGGCGGCTGCCGGTCGCGCTGGGTCGGCCTGGCGGTGGGTCTCGAGCGCGAGCGGGCGCGCGACGCCGAGCGTCCGCGGCGCTGGGGCGGATGTCTGCTAGAGCCCCACT
The DNA here is from genome assembly GCA_036489275.1 of Myxococcaceae bacterium. Taxonomy (GTDB): domain Bacteria; phylum Myxococcota; class Myxococcia; order Myxococcales; family Myxococcaceae; genus RPRB01. Next base: position 296 of record DASXGF010000303.1, read on the forward strand.
GAGCCCGGGTTGCAATTGAATGAAAGGAACGTTATTTTTTCTTGTGAAAGACATGGCCCGGCGTGCGACAGCGTCCGCTCCCGACCCGGCGGAGGTCCTCTCCCGCGCGTTGCTCCGCGCCGCGGAGGTGCTCGGCCTCAACGGACAGACGATGGCGCGCGTGGTCGGGGTGAGCCCGGCCTCCTGGTCGCGCCTGGCCGCCGGACAGCGCGCCGTGGATCCCGGGAACAAGGAAGGCGAGCTCGCGCTGCTCTTTCTCCGTCTCTACCGGAGCCTGGATGCGCTCGTCGGTGGAGACCCGGAGAAGGCCCGGGCCTGGCTCCGCGCCCGCAACGGCCACCTGTCAGCCGTCCCCCTAGAGTGCATCCAGAGCGTGGCGGGCCTGGTACGTGTCGACGAGTATCTGGATGCAGTGCGGGGGAAAACGTAACCTCCGCCCCTACGAAGGTCCGGTCTGGCGCGTGGTCGAGGCCCAGCACCGCAACGCCACCCGGCGCCTGGTCGACTCGGATGCGGAGCAGGAGCTGCTCGAGTCGCTCATCGACCGGGTGAAGCCGCCGCCGCCGGCAGGGCCCGAGTTCGACGGGCTGCACTACCTGCTGCTCACCCCGTTCCGTCACCCACCCTTGCCGCACGGCTCGCGGTTCGGGACCCGGGCGGAGCGCTCGCTCCTTTACGGGAGCGAGGCGCTGGAGACTGCCATGGCCGAGACGGCCTACTACCGCCTGGTGTTCCTCGAGGGGTCCGAGGCCGCGCTCTCGCCGCTCACCCTGGAGCTGACCGCCTTTCGGGCCGAGGTGCGGACTCGCGCCGCGGTGGACCTCACCCGTCCTCCCTTCGACGCGCACCATCGGGTGCTCGCCTCGAGAACGCGCTACGACGCCACCCAGCGCCTGGGCGCCGAGATGCGGGCCGACGGGGCGGAGGTCGTCCGGTACCCGAGCGCTCGCGACGCAGCGGGCGAGCCGAACGTGGCGCTGTTCTCCCCGCGGGCTCTCTTCCGGAAGGCGCCCCGGTCGCCGGAGACCTGGCGCTGCGTGGCGTCCCGCGAGCGGGTGGAGATGCAGAAGCTCGACTGGTTCGAGCGCCGGCGGCTGCTGTTCCCCCGCGCCCAGTTCGAGGTGGGCGGAGTGCTGCCCGCGCCCGCGACCTAACGCCGAGACCACTTGTATTGACCGGATGATCGCGCCGGATTCACGGCCGAGGTCTAGGAGCGACGACGGAGCGTAGCTCTCGGTACGTGACGGAGGAGCGACGGGGAGATCGGCCGCGAAGACCAGCGAGGGACGAGTCGATACAAGTGGCTTCGGCGTTCGGCCTCAGGCGAGCGCGGCGCCGACGACCTTGCCCTGCGTGATGTTGTCCTCGAGCGCCTGGGCCGGCACGCCGATCGCCGCGCCGAGCGTCTTCCCCACCGCGCCCAGCGTGTCGGAGAAGGCGATGTCTGCGCTCGACGCCTGGTCCTTGGGGATTCCCTGCCCGGTGGTGGAATTCAGGGCCATGGCCTTGAAGTCGTTCCCGTTGGCCTCGATGCCACCGACGACCCCGGCCTTCACGCCCTTGCCGATGAGCAGCGTGCAGTGATGGTTCGCCAGGTGGTCGCGGCCGGCGCTGTCGGTGGCGGTGCCCTTGAAGGCCAGCGTGCGCCCGAAGACGTTCATCGCCGCGAAGGTCACGTTGTCGCGCAGGCCGAGCTCGTCGAGCTTCGAGTAGAGGAGGTTGATGGACGTCACCGCGAGGATGGTCCTCCGCGCCTCGTTCTGCAGGGCGGTGTCGGTGTGGTTGTCGCCGCCGAAGTCGAGGCGGATGGCGACGACCGGCGAGACCTTCATCGCGATGAGGGTGACCGCGGTGACGATCTGGTTGTCCTGACCGTCGTTGGCGATGCCGTTCAGGTTGTCCAGCAGGCTCTGGGAGATGTTCCGCGCCTCGGTCTGCGACTGCGCCATTCGGTCGAGGAACTGGCGCTCGGCGGTGGTCCCGCTCTGCTTCAACAGAGCATTGAGCCGGTCGAGGTCCGCGTCCCGCAGCGCCTGGAGGTTGGCCAGCGGCCCGGCGGGGTTGGCCAGCGCGGCCTTCAGCCCGGTGGGCGTGAGGCGCGGCAGCGAGCGGCCCTCGTACTGGAGCGTCTCGCTGCCCACCGCCACCGGCTCCTTCTGGATGGTCCCCAGGGTGGGGGCCAGCGACTTGGCGCAGAGGGAGACCAGCATCTCCTGGCGCTTGATGGCGCCCATCAGCTTCAGGACCTTGCCCTCGTTGGTGTGATTGTTGGTGAGCGTGGTGTGGTGGAAGAAGCAGGTGCGCGCGAGCGCCGCGGCGTCGAGCGTGCTCCACGGCTTCGCCGCCTGGTAGCTCTTGCCGCCGACGGTCACCGCGGTCGGCGCCATGTCCAGAGTGTCGTCCCCGGGCACGGCCGGCGGATGGGCCACCTTGTTCGTCGCGCTGTACGCGTCCGGGTACATCCCCGGGACGTTGCAGCCCATCGGGTCGCCTGCGCCCGAGGTGGAGAGGATGAGGAACTGGCCCGGCCCGGCCGACGCGGTCGTCGCCAGGGCGGTCCGCGGATCCAGGAGGAAGGAGACCGGCAGCCCCGTGGCCAGCGAGCGCAGGCCGATCCAACCCGCGCCGAACAGGGTTCCGAGAAGCGCCTCGCGTCGGGTGAGCTCCATGGCGTTCTCCCCTAGAGACCGACGCTCACCGCGGTGGGCGAGCTGCAGGCGAGGACGAAGGTGGACTTGAGCGCGTCGCGCGCGGTGGCTCCGGTCTTCACCGCCGCGGCGTAGTGCTCGTTGAGGATGGTGGTGGCCCCGGCCTGCCGCGGGTCTCCGTCCACCAGCACCATGACCGTGCGGACCATGTCGTCCACCGCCGGCCCGGGCGTCTTGCTGGAGAAGCGGGGTGTGGTGCCGAGGTCCACCACCTGGTCGGCCAGCGTCCGGCACAGGTTCTCGGTGATCGAGCGGTAGAAGAGGCTGGTGTCCGCGGTGAGCACGGGTGCCTCCGCGCCACGGCTGTAGGCGTCGGCGGGGAGCGTGCCGGAGAGGCTGCGCGCGGTGGCGTTCACCTGGCACGGCCCGCTGAGGCCGAGTCGGCTGGCGAGCGCCGCGCAGAGATGGTCGGCCCGGGCGATGGAAACCACGTAGCCGCGGTCGGTGAAGGTCTTGGTCGCCGCGGTGCCGGTGATCAGCGGCGAGGACAGCATCTCCCGGGTGAGCACCCGGAAGTCGTGCCCCGAGTCGTGGAAGGCAGTGGCGACACGGAGGAACTCGGGGTCGTCCTCGCTGCAGGGCGCGGAGTCCGCCCAGGTGCAGAGCTTCTGCGCCCAGGCGGCCGCGAAGCGGGGATGTGTCGCGAGCTGATCGGCCAGGTCGAGCACGCCGCGCCCCGTTCCGGTGGCGGTCACCCCCTCGAAGGCGAACTCGCCGTTCTGGGCGATGACCCCGGCGTCGGTCTGGAGCCCGTACTGGACGGTGTACGACTGCCGGAAGAACTGCCGCATCGGGTCGAGCGTGCGGTGACAGGCGTAGCAGGCCGGGTCGGAGGCGTGCTCCTCGTCGAGGCCGTTCTCGCTGATCGGCACCGTGCTCCCGTTTCCGTCGAAGCTCTTGCCCAGGGCGACGATGAGCGTCTGGTTCATCGTCACCCGGTGCTGGTTGCTCGCGTTGGTCTGCCAGTTGGCGAAGAACGCGGGGGTGGTGGAGAAGCCGGCCCGGGGAAGGGTGAGCACCACCTCGCCGCTGTTCCGGAGCTTCGCCAGGTCCCAGAACGGGCTCGGCGCCTCGCCGGAGGCCGGCGCGCGCATGGTCACCTCGCGCCAGTCGGCGAAGTCCGCGTCGGCGAACTGCGGCGCGGTGTTGAAGGCGCGGCAGGGCAGGGTGCCGGTCCCGGTGAAGGCCGGGTCGTCGGGAACGTGGCCGAGGAGCAAGTTGAACAGGTCGCGCGAGAAGTTCCCCCGCGACTTGAGGGCACGGGTGGTGCTGTTCGGCGCGGTGGCGCAGGCGGGGAAGGTGCCGGCGTCGGCGGTGGTCGCCTGCACGCCCCAGACCTGGGTCTGGAGGTTGGCGGGGTTCACCGCGCCGGTGGGGACCCCGAGCTGGACGGTGAACCCGGCGTCCGGGCGCTCGATGGTGGAAAGCGAGAGGTAGTAGCGGTCTCTCACCGAGCCCTGGTCGGTCACCCCGCGGGCGTCGACGTAGGCCAGGTAGCTCATGAGCGCGGTGGTGAGCTGCAGCTTCCGGCTACGGGCCAGCTCGTTGAGGGGCTTTCCGGCCGCGGTCCAGGCGAGCGCGGTGCGGGCAACGCTCTCCTTGATGTTGGCCACCAGGTTGTTCTGGGCGTTGCCGTTGCCGTCCAGCCCGTCCCCGTTGCCGATCTGATCCACCAGCTCGTTCCGGGTGATCTGCGTCTGCTGGAACGCCTGCATGAAGAAGACGCGGAGCTTGGCCTGGCCCTCGGGCGAGGCGACCCACCCGTCGATCATTCCCTTCAGCGCGGACGGGTCAGCGGTCACCGCGGCCAGCTCGGCCGGCGTCGGAGGAACGCCAGTCAGGAGGTTCTTCACCTTCGTGAGGTAGACCCGCGCCGCGACCGGCTCCCACGGAGTGGTGGGAACCTCGGGCGTCTCGGGGGTGCCGCCGCCCGGCGGACTGTCTCCGGTCTTCCCGGTCAGCTTGCCGTCGCAGCCGCTGCTCGCGAGCAGGACGGAGAGGGCGCAGGCCAGTCGTCGGAGATGCGCGCGCACGGAAGTCCCTCCGGTGGAGCCCCCTTCCTTCCCAGGCGGGCGGAGAGGGGAACAACCACCCCAGGCGAGGGGAGGACTCCCCCACAGGTACAGGCCCCACACCCGGCCGGTTCGTGCTGGACTGCAGGCCAATGGGGGACTCCTCGCGAGGCGACCCGGGGTCGACCCGGGTGGTCGCCGTCGTGCTGCTCGGGCTGCTCGCGGCGAGCGTGGTGGCCTCGGCGGTCGCCGCGGCCCGATACCCCGGCGGCACGTGGATGGACCGGACCACCGTCGGGCACTCGTTCTGGGGGAACTTCCTCTGCGACATCTCGAGAAACCCCGCGCTCGACGGCCGTCCTCACCCCGGCGCGCCGTGGGGACGGGCCGCCGAGTGGATGCTGGTGCTCGCGCTCGGCCTCTTCTTCTGGATCGTCCCCGCGCTCGTCTCCTCTCGCCGCCGGGGCTGGACCATCCGGCTCCTCGGCGTGGTGGCCACGGTCGGGCTGCTCGTGGTGCCGGTGACGTCCGGTCCGGCGCACGCGCTGGCGCTGATCGCGGGGGCAGGGCCGGGGTTCGCCGCCACGGTGCTCCTCCTCCGCGGACTGCGGCACCGGCCGGCGCTGATGTTTATGGGCGCGCTGTCGCTCGGTCTGTCCGGCCTGGAGCTCGGGCTCTTCCTCGGCTTCAGCGAGCGATTCGGCGCGCTGACGCTCCCGCCGGTCGTCCCCGCGGTTCAGCGCCTGGCGCTCCTGGCCTCGGTGGCCTGGATGGCGGCGTGCGCCGTGGCCGTGCTCTGGCCCGGAGCCGAGACCCGGACGGAGTGACGCCGGCTCAGGTGTTCGACGCCCGGGAGGGCTCTTCCAGAGGCTCGCCCCGCGCGACATAGACCGCCGCGGCGAGGTCTCCCACCACGTTGAGCGTCGTGCGGCACATGTCGAGGAGCCGGTCGACGCCGAGGATGAGCCCGAGCCCCTCGGGAGGGATCCGGAACATCCCGAGGATCATCGCGATGACCGGCAGCGAGCCCGCGGGCACCCCGGCGGTCCCGACGCCTCCGAGCACGCAGATGAGCATCACCACGACCTGTTCCTGCAGGCTCAGGTGCACCCCGAAGAGCTGGGCGATGAAGAGCACCGTCACTCCCTCGAAGAGCGCGGTCCCGTTCTGGTTCATCGATGCGCCGGCGGTGAGCACGAAGCGGGCGACGTTGGGCGGAAGCTTCAGCTGCTCCTCGGCCACCTTGAGCGCGGTGGGGAGCGTGGCGTTGGAGGAGGCGGTGGAGAACGCGGTGATCGCCGCCATCCGCACGTCGCGGAAGAACTGCAGCGGGTTCCGCCCGCCGAAGAAGCGGACCGACAGCGAGTAGACGACGAACATGTGCAGCGCGAGCCCCAGCAGCACCACGCCGACGTAGGCCGCGAGCTGGCGGAGCACGTCGAAGCCGAGGCGCGCGGTCAGGCCGAAGAGCAGCGCCGCCACTCCGATCGGCGCCACCTTGAGCACCCCGTCGATGAGCACCAGCGTCACCTCGTACAGCCCGGCGATGACCTCCTTGAGCTTCTGGGCGGCCGGGGATGGCGTCAGACCCAGGGCGATGCCGAACACCAGGGCGAAGAAGATGAGCCCGAGGTAGTCGCCGTTCGCCGCCGCCTTCACCGGGTTGTCCGGGACGATGGAGACCAGGAGCGCTGCGGGCGAGGTGTCGCCGGGAGCGGTGGCCGCCTTCGGGACCACGCTGGAACGGGCCAGAGCGCGGACCTCGTCGCTCATTCCCTCGCCGGGCCGGAAGACGTTCACCAGGACCAGGCCGATGAGGACCGCGATGCTGGAGACGACCACCGTGTAGCCGAGGGCGCGGACGCCGAGCCGGCCCAGGTGCCGCAGCTCGAGATCGGCCACGCCCATCACCAGCGCCGAGAAGATCATCGGCACCACGAGCATGAAGAGCAGGCGGAGGAAGATCTGCCCGATGGGCCCGGTGACGTTGGTCAGGGTCCACTGGAGCCACGGCGCGTCACCGGCCAGGGCCCGGGCGACGAGCCCCAGTCCCGCCCCGACGACGAGCCCCAGCAACATCCGGCTGTGTCCGCGCATGGGGGCGGCAGGCTACCGCAACGCCGGTGGAAGCGGGGTCCGGCGACTCAGCGTCAGCGAGGCGGAGATGCCGCCGCATCGGGGCCCAGCGCCGGCGCTCGACGGTCCGGACGAGCGCCGCGCGGGCACGGTGGAAGACCTCGGCGACCGCGACCTCCGGACGCAGCTCGGTGCACTCGACGCTCAGCTCGCCTCCGTGCCGGAGCCCGACGCGGAGCACGCATCGCGAGTCCCTGCCGCCGCGCGGTCCATTCACGTCGTCGATCCACAGCTGCACCCGGCGGATCCGTTCCTCGAACCGGCCGAGCGCGTAGAAGAGGTACCGGTCGCACAGCTGCCGGAGACGGGAATCCAGGATGCGGTGACGGGCGCGCAGCTCGAGTCTCATGGTCCTCGCTCAACCGCCCCGCGCTCGGGGACTTCCCCAGGAAAAATCGAAGGGTTGCCACCGCCGGCTCGATGGTTCGTGGCTCTCCCCGGGGCGATGTCGATCTGCCGGAGGCTCGCGCGACGTGGGAGTGTTCCCGGGAATCGACCCGGGACCTCGAGCCAGGAGAAGAAGGCCATGCAGTACATCGTCCTCATCTACGGAAGCGAGAAGGGCTGGAGCTCGATGGCGAAGGAGGGCATCGAGCAGATGTACGCGGAGTACCGGAAGTACAGCGAAGATCTGGCAAAGGCCGGGGTCATGCGCGGCGGAAGCGAGCTGAAGCCCACCAGCACCGCGACCACGGTGCGCGTGCGAGGCGGCAAGCGACAGGTGACCGACGGCCCGTTCGCCGAGACCAAGGAGCAGCTCGGCGGCTTCTACCTCATCGAGGTGCCGAACCTCGAGGCGGCGCTGGACTGGGCGGCGAAGTGTCCCTCGGCACGCGACGGCTCCATCGAGGTTCGGCCGCTCGCCTCGGGCGGGCCGGCCTAGCCGCGACGGTCGTCCGATGCTCACCCGCGCCATCGACGAGCTGGTGCGCCGCGAGGGCCCGCAGGTCCTCGCGGGGCTCATCCGGTGGAGCGGGGACTTCGACCTGGCAGAGGAGGCGTTCCAGGTCGCCTGTGCCCAGGCGCTCGAGGCGTGGCCGCGGCGGGGGCTGCCCCGGCGCCCGGGCGCGTGGCTGACCACCGTGGCCCGGCGCCGGGCGGTGGACCTGATGCGGCGCCGCCGTCCCGACGTGCCGCTCGAGCCGGAGATGCTCGAGCTGCTCGAGTTGCACGGGTCACCCGGCGCCGAGTACGCGGAGCCGGGTGAGCCGCCCGAGGTGGAGGACGACCGGCTGCGGTTGCTCTTCACCGTCTGCCATCCGGCGCTGGCTCCCGCGGCGCAGGTCGCGCTGGCGCTGCGGACGCTGTGCGGGCTCACCACCTCGGAGATCGCCCGCGCCCACCTCGAGCCCGAGGCCACCACGGCGCAGCGGATGGTCCGCGCGAAGCGGAAGATCGCCGAGGCCGGCATTCCGTTCGAGGTCCCGGCGGCGGACCGACTCTCCGAGCGCCTCGACGGCGTGCTCTCCACCATCTACCTCGTCTTCAACGAGGGCTTCTCCGCCACCGAGGGCGAGTCGTGGATTCGCCCCGACCTCTGCGCCGAGGCGATCCGTCTCGGCCGGCTGGTCGTGGAGCTGCTCCCGGACACGCCGGAGGCGGAGGGCCTCCTGGCGCTGATGCTGCTGCACGACGCGCGGCGGCCTTCGCGCACCGCCGCCGACGGGACGCTCGTTCCCCTCGAGGAGCAGGACCGCACGTGCTGGGACCGCGCGGGGATCATCGAGGGCACCGCAGTGCTGGACCGCGCCGTGGCTCGCGGACGGGCCGGGCCGTACCAGCTGCAGGCGGCGATCGCCGCGCTCCACGCGCGTGCCGCGCGCCCCGAGGACACCGACTGGCCGCAGATCGCCGCGCTCTACGGGGCGCTGCTCCGGACGACGCCGGGCCCCATCGTCGAGCTCAACGCCGCGGCGGCGGTGGCGATGGCCCACGGAGCGGAGGCGGGGCTCGCATGGATGGAGCGGCTCGAACGGTCCGGCGCGCTCGACGGCTACCACCTGCTCCCCGCCTCGCAGGCGGACCTCCTCCGGCGTCTCGGGCGGACCGAGGAAGCGCGGGCCGCCTACGGGCGCGCGCTCGCCCTCGTCCGGCATCCCGCCGAGCGGAGGTTTCTCGAGCGGCGACTCGCGGAGCTCGGGTAGCGAGGCTCAGCGGCTGTCGATGCCGGCGAGCAGCTCGCGAAGCACCCACGGCAGATCCGCGCCCGCCTCGCCCAGCACGCCGAGCAGCGAGTCGAGGTCTCCCTCGATGCCAGTCCGGAACTGCCGCCGCAGAGCGATCATCACCCGGGCGCGCGCGGCGCTCAGCGCGCGAGAGACCGTCGACTTGTGGGTCCCGACCCGGCGGCCGATCTCCTCGAGCGTGAGCCCCTCCAGCACGTAAAGGGCGAGGAAGTGACGGGTCCGTGGCTCGAGCGCGCCGAGCGCCTCCACCAGCGCGGCGTGGATCGCCGCCTGCTCCGAGCGCCGGAGCAGCGAGAGCTCCGGATCCGGCTCCGGGGCGGCGAGCTCGGCCAGCGCGCGCAGCTCCTCGGACCCCTGGGGCATCGCCTCGAGCAGGTTCAGCGCCACGCGCACCAGCACCGAGCGCAGGAACGGATCGAGACCGCCACGTCCCTGGTACTCGGCCAGCTTGGGGAGTCGCGGGCCGACCAGCAGACGCTCGCGGGTGCGTTGCAAGACCTCGCCCCGGAGCTCGTCGTCGGGGCGGAGCCTTCTCAGCGCGCGCGGAAGCAGTACCCGCAGCCGGGTGTCCAGCAGCTCCAGCGCCGTCGTCTGACCCTCGAGCGCGGCGGCAACGAGATAGAGGTCCCCGACGTGGAGCGGCACACCCTCGGCATCGACGACCGGCCGGCGATGGGTCAGGAAACGGAGGAACGACGTGGGGTTGACGTGAAGCGCCGGGTGCGCTTTTCGCGCAACCTCCAGCGACCGCCCTGCCTGCATCACGAGTAGGACGCTTTCGCCCGGGATGTCCCGCCCCGGCGCCAGGTCCCCCCTCGACCACGCAGTCTGCCCGAAGTGCGGGCGACTTGGTGCACGAGATGCAGCCAACGCCCCGGGGCACGCCGCAGACCGGCCAGGCGAGAGGGCCCCCGTTGCGTACATGGCGGTACACGGGTTCCCCCTGTTGACGCTGATGCAAAGAGTCACAGTGAGCGGCGGGGGAATGTCGGGAGGAGGACTGGGCCGGTGGGCGCGCACGTGCTGGTGGTGGAAGACGAGGCGGATCTCAGGACGTCCCTGGTCGAGCTTCTTTCCATCTGGGGGTACCGGGTGAGCAGCGCCTGCGATGGCCACGAGGCGCTCGAGCGGCTGCGCGCCGCGCAAGAGCCCGTCCTGATGCTCCTGGATCTCCAGATGCCGGTGATGAACGGGGACGAGCTGCTCGACGAGGTGTCCCGTCACCCGCCGAAGCGCCCCCTCCGCATCATCGTCCTCTCGGCGAACATCGACGTCGAGCGGCGAGAGGCCCACGACCACGTGGCGGCTGCGTTCAACAAGCCGGTCCTCCCGGAGCGGCTGCACGCCACCGTGGACGCCGAGGTGCACGCACTCGAGTGACCGAAGCATCCGGGATGTCCACCGGGTCGCACCCTCCCCCGCGGGCTGTTGGCACGCGGGCGCTGCCGGCCCCGAGGGGGGTAGGCTCCGGGCGTTCTTTGGCTTAGAGACGGACCCGTGGACCAGCCGGGACAGTCCGGACCGCCGGCGCTGGGTCGCCTGGCTTTCTTCCGGGCGGCGCTGGGGCTCGGCCTCGAGGCGTTCGGTAGCAGC
>DASXGF010000354.1:0-3525 GCA_036489275.1 Myxococcaceae bacterium
GGGCTGGGTGCGGGACCTGGACCAGCTCCACCAGCTCGAGGCGCTGGCGAGCGACTCCGGCTTCCTCCAGGAGTTCCGGGCGGTGAAGCAGGCCAACAAGCAGCTCCTGGCGGACCACGTCCGCGACACCCTCTGGCTCAACCTGGACCCGACGGCCATCTTCGACGTCCAGGTGAAGCGGCTGCACGAGTACAAGCGGCAGCTGCTGAACGCGCTGCACATCGTGGCCCTGTGGATGCGCGCCCGGGAGAAGCCGGCGGCGGTGATCCACCCCCGGGTCTTCCTCTTCGGAGCGAAGGCCGCCCCCGGTTACGTCCTGGCAAAGCTCATCATCCGGCTGATCAACGGCGTCGCCGAGGTGGTGAACGCCGACTCGGGGCACACCGGCATCCAGGTGGTCTTCCTCCCAAACTACCGGGTGAGCCTCGCCGAGAAGATCATCCCCGCCGCCGACGTGTCCGAGCAGATCTCCACCGCGGGCAAGGAGGCCTCGGGCACCGGGAACATGAAGTTCGCCCTCAACGGGGCGCTCACCCTGGGCACGCTCGACGGGGCGAACATCGAGATCCGCGACGCGGTGGGCCCGGAGAACTTCTTCCTCTTCGGCCTCACCGCCGATCAGGTGACGGAGACGCTACGGCGCGGGTACCGCCCGGCGGAGGTGGTGGCCCGGGACCCCGAGCTGAAGGGCGTCCTGGACCTCATTCGCTCGGGCTTCTTCTCGCCGGAGGATCCTGGCCTCTTTCACCCGCTCCTCGACGCGCTGCTGAACGACGACCGGTTTCTGGTGCTGGCCGACTTCCGCGCCTACGCCGACGCGCAGCTCGAGGTGGCGCGGGCCTACGCCGGAGACCCCGAGGGCTGGGCGCGGAAGACGCTGCTCAACGTCGCGCGGGTGGGCCGGTTCAGCTCGGACCGGAGCATCCACCAGTACGCGAAGGACATCTGGGGCATCTCCTCGGTCCCGGTGACCCTCTAACGCCCGGCGCTGGTGCACCCACACCACGGAGGGCGTGGGCCGAACGACCTCACGCGAACCGCCGCGCGACCCTGCGACTCTCCGGTTCATTCCGGAGCGGACATGGGCGCGGATGAGATTCTCCAGGCGTTGAGGGCGGTGGCCGAGCCCACCCGGCTCCGGGTGCTCGAGCTCCTCATCGGCTGGGAAGGCCCGCGCACCGGCCCGCTGCGCTCGGGGGAGCGTGGGCTGTGCCTCTGCGACCTCGAGCTGCTGGTGGGCCTGTCGCACGCGCTGGTCTGCCACCACCTCCGGATCCTCCGGGAGGCCGGAGTGGTCGAGTCCGAGAAGCGCGGCCGGTGGACGGTGTACCGCGCCCGGCCCGAGCCGCTGGCCCACGCCGCCCGCCGGCTGGCCGAGCTCGCCGCGTCTCATTCCCGACACGACTCCCGGGCGGCCTGATCGTCCCGTCCCAGCGCGCGATCCGGTACAAGCGGGCGACGGTGGGCCCCGGTGAGAGTCGTGAGCGTGCGACTCCTCCATGATCCCTCGCCCGCCCCCGGTCTTCCCACCGCGCTCTTCTCCGGGGCGCGAGGCCTGCGCATGCTTTCCGAGCTCGCCCGCGCCGGCGGCACGTGCGACGGGCGCCAGCGCTACCGCCTCGAGGCCCTGACCGCGCTCCGCCGAGCCGTTCCGTTCGACTTCGGCTTCATCGCCGCCCCCTCCACCGGCGGGTCCGGTCCTGCCGCGCTCGGTGCCAGCCCCGGGATACTGCGAATCCTGACCCGGCACGCACGCGCCTCGTGGATCGAGCTGCGGGCGCTCCGGGCGAAGGCCGAGGAGGGCGTGCTCCAGCTGGCGGGAGGGAGCGCCTCGAGCCCGCTACTCGGGCTGCTCCGGACCGATCGTCCGGTGGCGGCGCTGTGCCTGGGCTGGTGGAGCGACGACACCGCGGCGCTGGTACTCGGGCGCGAGCGCGAGACGTCCTTCCACGGGACGGAGCTGGAGCTGCTCCGCCTCAGCCTTCCCGTCATCACCCTGGCCGACGCGCAGGCGGCGGACCTGGCCGACTCGCTCGGGGCACGCCTCAGCACGCGGGAGGAGGAGATCTTCACCTATCTGCAGCGCGGCTACAGTAACCGGCAGATCGCGCTGGTGTTCGGCACCTCGCCCCTGACCGTGCGCAACCAGCTCGCGCGCCTCTTCCGGAAGGTGGGCGTGTCGACGCGCGCCGAGCTGGTGGGCCTGGCCGCCAGCTGCCTCCGCAACGGAACGCGCTGAGCACCGGGCAGTTCGTGTGGTGCGACGACACCACTTCCGCGTTGGTTCAGCTGCAATCCTGACCTCCGCCCCCCCGGGCGCCGACAGTTCCCCTCCATCACCTCGTCGTGAGGAGGGCTGCTCTTGAAGCGAGCCGAGCTGGGAACGACAGGAAGGGTACGGGCACTTGCGCTGCTCTTGGCGCTGGCCCCCGCGTCGGCGCTGGCTCAAGCCAGCACCTCGGTACTCACCGGAAACGTCGTCGACACGTCGACCAAGCAGCCAGTGGCCGACGTGGTGGTGACCGCGACCTCTCCGGCACTGCAGGGCGAGCAGGTGGTGGTCAGCGACTCCACCGGCCTCTACCGCGTGCCGCAGCTGCCGCCGGGTGTGTACACCCTTCGATTCGAGAAGGAGACCTACCGTCCCTACACCCGCAGCGGCATCGACGTCGCCGCGGACCGGACGCTGCGCCTCAACGTGGAGCTGCTCCCCGAGACCGCGGGCAGCGAGACGGTGACGGTCGTCGGGACACCACCCACGATCGACATCGGATCGAGCGCGACCGGCACCACCATCAATCAGGATTTCGTCCGGAACCTCGCGGTCGCGCGGCCCGGCGGCCTGGGCGGGGCGAACCGATCGTTCGACTCGCTGGCCACCACCGCCCCGCAGGCGAACGGCGACTACTACGGGGTGGGCATCAACGGGGCGACCTCGCCCGAGAACCTGTACCTGATCGACGGCATCTCGGTGAACAGCCCCGGATTCGGCACCCTGGGCACGCCGCTCACCGCCGAGTTCATGGACGAGATCAACGTCGTCAGCGGCGGCTACATGCCCGAGTACGGCCGGACCAGCGGCGGGGCGATCAGCGCAGTGACCAAGTCGGGCGGGAACGAGTTCCACGGCTCGCTCTGGGGCACCTTCACTCCCGGAAGCCTGACCGGAGCTCCCGGGGTGATTGGCGGCGCCACCCCGGTGGTGCAGGGAAAGCGGGAGATCGGGAACTTCGGCGACGTCGGCGCCACCATCGGCGGCTACATCATCAAGGACAAGCTGTGGTTCTTCGCCGGCCTCCAGTGGTCGGCCCAGCGCTACATCTACAGCCGCTCGTTCAACGTGCTCCTCAACGGCGCGTTCGAGCCCATCCCCGACTCGACCCAGCGGCGAAACGGAGACGAGCGGAGCTGGAACTACATCGGCAAGCTGACCTACCTCATCAGCCCGGACCACCGCCTCAGCCTCACGGTCACGGGCACGCCCACCACCGGAGGCGGGAACGTCGGCCTGGCGTTGCGGAACCG
>DASXGF010000404.1:0-4399 GCA_036489275.1 Myxococcaceae bacterium
GACCCCGGTCCGTGCCTGGATGCTCGCCCTCGCGGAGCACCCAGAGCCTCCCGTCCACCGGACGAAGCCCCTGGACCGCACGGATCTGCGCTGCCGAGTCGCGGTACCCGGGCACATCCTCGAGCGGGAGCAGCCGGCCGCGCACTCCGAACGGCCGCGGGTCAGGCGGGGGCGGCCGCTTCCCCGGAACCCACTCCTCGGTGGGGAGCAGCGGACGGCGGACCAGCACTGGCGTGTCCTGGAGCGGAACCAGGACCATCCGCGTCCCGCGCTCGACGCCGTAGAACGCGGTGCCAAGCGGAATGCCGTGGACCTGGGCGAAGACGTTGGGGCGTAGCTGGTCGAACCGGTAGTTGCCCTCGCTCCCCAGGGTGACCGGCTCGCGGCGCGCGAAGAAGTACGCCACATCCGGCCACTCCCGGATCAGGAGGAACAGGGCCGCGGCGAGACAGAGCACCGCGACCGGGAGCTGGACCCCGGTCACGCGGCGGCGCGTGCTGCGCTCGAGCTGTCGGATTCGCTCGTCGCGGGCTTCCTCGGCAGAGAGCGGAGAGTGTTCCGCCAAGGGAGACCCCGACGACTAGGTGATGCTGAAGATCTTCCGGAGGTCGGACTCGATCTCGTCCTCGGTGCACTCCTTGGCGAGGCTGAGCTCCTTGATCAGCAGCGCCCGGGCGGTGTCGAGCATCTTCCGCTCGCCGAACGACAGGTCCTTGTCGCCCTTGAGCAGGTAGAGATCGCGCAGCACCTCGGCGATCTCGAAGACCGAACCGGTCTTGATCTTCTCCATGTACTCCCGGTACCGGCGGTTCCAGGTGGTGGAGTCGACCGAGATGTCCTTCTCCCGGAGGATTGCGTAGACCTGCTTGACGTCGTCCTCGCTGATGATCTCGCGGAGGCCGACGGAGCCGACCTTGTTGATCGGGATCATGATCCGCATCCCGTTCTCGAGGATGCGAAGGACGTAGAAGGACTGGCGCTGGCCGGCGACCTCGGTGTGCTCGATGCCCATCACCTCGCCCACACCCTGGCCTGGGTACACGGCCTTGTCGCCGGTCTTGAAGCTGGTCTGCACTGGGGAACTGCCTCCTGACGCGGCCTGGAACGCCGCAAAGTCCAAGCACTTACCACAAAATAGGCACTTTCGCAACGCGGCGCCTTGACCGCGAACGACCGCCCCAGCTAGCCTTTTGGGCCATTTTTTCCGACGCTCCGGCGGAGCAGTCGCCGACGGACTGACGGAGAAAATCCCGGGGGGAATCGCGGTCGGAGCCGCAGGGCGACCGCAATCACCTGGTCAGGGCGGGCGGGTAGAACGCAGAATTGCAGTGGGGGGCCGCGATGGGGGGATGGCGCTGGAAGGACCTGGGGATCCGTCCGCTCGTCTTCCCCGTCCTGACGCTCGGCCTCGGGTGCGCCCTTCCCGGTCTCGCCCGACCTTGGCCTGTGTTCGTCGCCTGCCTGGCTGCTCTGCTGGCGATCACGGCGTTCATCCTGAGGGCCCGGCCGGGGGCGCATCTCGCTCTACTGCTGGCCGCGTGCCTCATGGGGTCGGCGCTCGCGGCCAGGGCGGAACGCAGCACCCCGCTCCCGACCGGCACGGCAGTGCTCCTCGAGGGACGGCTCGCCTCGGTGGACCTCGGCGACCGCGGCGGGCGGCTCCTGCTCGAGGTCGCGCGCCTCGACGGCACGCCGGCTCGGGCGCGCACGCGCCTGTGGTGGAGCGACCCTGAGCTCCATCCATGGGCCGGCCAGCGCGCTCAGCTCCGCGCCGAGCTTCGCCCCGACCTCGGTCCGGACTCCTGGGGCCAGTACGACGTGGGGGCCGCGTCGCGGGCACGCGGACTGATGACCTCGGGGCGAATCGTCCCCGGGTCCTTCATCCCGCTCGCGCGGCCCGAGGCCTGGCGACGCTGGGTGACCGAGCGCCGCGAGTCCTTCGGCCGCTGGGTCAATGCCCGCCTCTCGTCCCCCGACGATGCCGCGCTGGTGGGCGCGCTCGCCGCCGGCCTGCGCTCCGAGCTCGGCCCGACCTGGGAGGACCGCTTCGCCCGCAGCGGTCTGGCCCACGTGCTGAGCGTGAGCGGGCTGCACGTCGCGGCGCTCGCGCTCGTTCTCGCGGCGCTCCTCTCCGGGCTGTTCCGCGCGATTCCCGGCATCCTGCGGCGGATCGATCCACGGCGCCCGGCAGCCCTCGCCGCCCTGCCTCTCGTCTGGGGATACGTCGTCTTCACCGGGAATCAGCCACCGGCCGTTCGCTCCGCGCTGATGCTGTCGGCCGTGCTCCTCGGCCGTGTGCTCCAGCGCCCGACCGATGCGCTGAACGCGCTGGCGCTCGCGGCGGGCGTGCTCCTCGCGGTCGACCCGGCCTCGGTCAGGGACCTCTCGCTCCAGCTCAGCTTCACTGCGGTCCTCGCCTTGGTGCTCCTCGCGCCGCGGCTCCGGAGGCTCGTTCCCGTGCCGCCGCCCGACCTCCAGCGGCCGGAGCGCTGGAGGCGAGCCCTCGAGCAGGCGCGGGAGGCGCTCCTCGGCGTCTGCACCGCGAGCGCTGCGGTGACCCTGGCCTCGATTCCCCTTGTCGCCACCGCGTTCCATCGCATCTCGCTGGTCGGCTGGGCGATGAACGTCGTGGCGCTTCCCGTCGCCTCGGTTCTCACCCTGGCCTGCGCGGTGACGGCGGGAGTGTTCTGCCTCTCGCCCTCCCTGGCCGGCGCCCCGCTCCTCGTCGCCTCGTTCGCCGCGCAGCTGCTGCTCGCGCTCGTGCGCGCTGGAGCTGCGGTGCCGTTCGGAGTTCTGCCCTCACCGGCGTTCGCCTGGCCCGCGTCCCTCGCCTTCGGTGCGGGTCTCCTCGCCGTCGCCCTCGGCGTCCGGCGCGCGGGCTGGGTCGTCGCGCTCGCCCTGGCGTTCGTCCTGGTCCATCCGCTGCTCGCGGCCCGGCTGCCGGTGGAGGTGACCGCGCTGCCGGTGGGACACGGAGACGCGCTCCTCGTCTCGTCGGGCCGTGCCCACCTTCTGGTGGACGGCGGTGGAGTTCCCGACGGCGTCGATCCCGGAACCCGCGTCGTCCTCCCCTACCTCCGCGAGCGCGGCATTCGCCGGCTCGACGTGGTCGCGCTCTCCCATCCCCACCCGGACCACGCCCTCGGGCTCGTGTCCGTGCTCCGTGAGGTGCCGACGGAGCGCCTCTGGCTTCCGGCCGGGGTGGAGCGCGGACCGCTGGTGGATGCGCTGCTCGAGGCCGCGGGATCGGCACGGGTCGAGTGGCTCTCCGCCGGCGAGGAGCGAGTGCTCGGGACGGCGAGGGTGCGAGTCCTCTCCCCGGCACTCGACGGTGCGGACCTCCGGACCGTCAACGACCGGAGCCTCGTCCTCCACGTGAGCGCTGCCGGGCGGTCGGTGCTTCTCCCCGGGGACGCCGGCGCGGCGGCGGAGCGGGCGCTCCCGCTGGTCTCCAGCACGGTGGTGAAGGTTCCCCACCATGGCTCCCGGACCTCGAGCTCGCCACGACTCGTCGACGCGAGCGAGGCGTGGCTCGCGCTTTTCTCCGACGGCCGCGGCAATCGCTTCGGGCTTCCGGCGCCGGAGATCGTCGACCGCTGGCGCTCGAGCGGGGCCGAGGTCCTTCGCACCGACCTCGACGGGGCCATTCACGTCTCGCTCGACGAGGACGGCGTCCGATGGGAGACGTTCCGGGGTCGGTCCGGCCGGCTCGCTGCGCGTCCGCTTGCCCGCGCGGGGGTGGCGGATACACCGTCCTCTCGATGATCCCCGAGGACCTCGACCTCGCCGCGCTCAGCCGCGACCTCCACCGGGCGCTCGGACCCGGCGAGCCGGTGGGCTACCTGCGCGGCAAGGCCAGGATGCGCGACGTGCTCGTCGACCTCCACGGATTCAGCCAGCTCGAGGCCGAGTCGGTCATCGACACCCTGGAGCTCCAGGGCTACCTCCACTTCCTCGGCGATCCCCGGGCGCCGAGCGAGGCGGAGAGCCGCTGGGATTTCCGTCTGGGCTGAAGCTCCCTCTACTCGAACACGAGCCACGCGAACCGGTCGACGGCGTGAAAGTCGCCGACGAATAGCGGCGAGAACGCCTGCCCCTGCGCGCGCTTCCGGTCGGGCAGATCGAGCCGGTAGAGGTTGAAACGCCAGCGATCGCCCGGGCGCGGCGGCACGTGCGGAACGGAACTCAGCCGAGCGAAGGGGATGCGCATCTCCACGGTCCAGCCCTGGTCGCGATCGGAGGGGTCGTCGATCGTGCCATTCACCTTCACCGCGCTCTGCAGCCCTGAGTCCCATGACAGGTCCATCCCCTGCCTGCGAGCTGGGAAGTACGCGTCGAAGACGACGTTGTGCGGGCTGACCTCGATCTCGTTGTAGGTCTTCCCGTCGGCGTCGGCATC
>DASXGF010000414.1:0-1775 GCA_036489275.1 Myxococcaceae bacterium
CTCTTCGACCAGCTGAAATCGTTGGTGAGGACGTTCTGGCTCATCCCGGTGTGAAGAAGACTGTAGCCCGGGCCCCTGTCAGCAGGGGACCGAAGAACGGACCGCGGCGCGGGGCGGCGCCGACCGTTTCGCGAGCAGCCGAGCTCCGTGCGGCGCTCCTCCGCTGGTACGAGGCCCAAGCCCGAGACCTGCCCTGGCGTCGTACCCGCGACCCCTACGGCATCTGGGTGAGCGAGGTGATGCTCCAGCAGACGCAGGTGTCGGTGGTCCTGCCCTACTGGACCGCGTTCCTCGCCCGCTTCCCCGATCTGCCCTCGCTCGCGAAGGCGAGCCTCGACGACGTTCTCGCAGCCTGGCGCGGGCTCGGCTACTACGCGCGGGCGCGGAACCTTCACCGGGCCGCCGTCGCCGTCGTCGAGCGCCACGCCGGCCGGCTCCCTGACGACGTCGACGCGCTGCGCGCGCTCCCGGGCTTCGGCCGCTACACGGTCGGCGCGGTCGCCTCCATCGCCTTCGGGAAGGAGGTCCCGCTGGTCGACGGAAACGTGGCCCGCGTGCTCGCGCGACTGGCGGGGCTCGAGGGCCCGACCGGCGACGCCGGGCGCGAGAAGCAGCTCTGGGCGCTCGCCGAGGCGCTGGTCCAGGGCGAGCGGCCCGGCGACTGGAACCAGGCGCTCATGGAGCTGGGAGCCACGGTGTGCCGTCCGGAGCAGCCGACGTGCCTGCTCTGTCCGGTGCGCGGGCACTGCGCAGCGCTGGCCTCGGGACGGGTGGCGGAGATCCCCGCGCCGCGCGCTCGCCCAGAGCGGCGCGCGCTTCATCTCGCCGTGGCCGCGGTTCGCCGGGGCGACGCGGTCCTGCTCGTCCGCCGCGAGGGGACCGGCCTCTTCGGCGGGCTGTGGGAGCTCCCCTCGGTCGAGTGCGCGCCGGGAACCGAGGTCGAGGCGCTGCGCATCCGCTGGCCGGAGATCGACGCGCCGCCCCGGCGCCTCGGAGCGGTCTTGCGTACGCTGACCCACCGCGACCTCACCCTCGAGCTCTTCGCGGTCGAGGGTCTCGGATCGGTCGACGGTGCGCGCTGGGCCACCGAGCAGGAGGCGGCCACGCTCGGGATGTCGTCGGCGATGCAGGCGGTGCTCCGTCGGGTGCTCGGCGAAGCCGGAGGGGAAGGAGGACGGTCATGGAAGAGCTCTCGCTCGCCTCGGTCGCGGCGATGACCGCGCGCGACGTGCTGCGGGCACACCCGGCGCTCGGCGCGGCAGGGGCGGAGGATCTCGCGCACCGGGTCGAGACGGCGCTCCGCACCGTGGTTCGGCAGGAGCGGCTCGCGTGCATCGGCGAGTGCGAGCGCCGCCGGATGCTGTGGTCCGAGACCGAGGACCGCGCGGGGACGCCGCCGTCGCTCCGGACCGAGGCTCGCTCCCGGGGGAACGAGGCCACGGTGCTCGCCGACGCGCTGCGGGCCCGCGCCGGGACATGAGCCACTCGCCCGTCGTCGTCGTTCCGTACGATCCGACGTGGCCGGCGGAATTCGAGGCGCTGCGGAGCGTGCTCGCGTCCGCGCTCGGCGACGTCGCGCGCGCCATCCACCACGTGGGCAGCACCGCGGTCCCGGGTCTGCCGGCCAAGCCGATCCTCGACGTGGACGTGGAGATCGCCTTCCGGGAGGACCTCGCGGAGTGCATCCGGTGTCTCGGGCGCCTCGGATACCGCGCGGTGGGCGACCTGGGCATCGCGGGCCGGGAGGCGTTCGACCGGGAGGGGCCGGACGTTCC
>DASXGF010000415.1:0-4533 GCA_036489275.1 Myxococcaceae bacterium
GGGCAGACCCACCACCTGGACCCGCCCTTCCTGGTCTTCGCCACCCAGAACCCCATCGAGCAGGAGGGGACCTACCCCCTGCCCGAGGCCCAGCTCGATCGCTTCATGTTCCAGGTGGACGTCGGCTACCCCGGCCTGGCCAAGACGCTCTTGATCTCGACGCTGGCAGAGGTCCTGAACCTGCGCTTCTCGCGCATCCAGTTCACCCCCGACCTGATGCCGTCCGACATCACCGGCACCGACATCCTCGAAGAGGACCACGTGACCGGCCGCCGCGACTTCCGCTTCGTCCGCGGTCCGCTGTTCGCCAACATCATCCTCGCCGACGAGGTGAACCGCACCCCGCCAAAGACCCAGGCCGCGCTGCTCCAGGCGATGCAGGAGTACCGGGTGACCGCGGGCGGCGAGACCTACCCTCTGGACCTGCCGTTCCTGGTCTTCGCCACCCAGAACCCCATCGAGCAGGAGGGGACCTACCCACTGCCCGAGGCGCAGCTCGACCGGTTCATGTTCCTGGTGGACGTGGGCTACCCCTCTGCCGAGGAGGAGTTCCAGATCGTCAAGAGCACCACCTCCGGGGCGGTCCCCCGGCTCACCAAGGTGCTCTCGCCGGAGCAGATCCTCGCCCTGCAAGAGCTGGTGCGCCGGGTGCCGGTGCCGGACCACGTGGTGCGCTACGCGGTGGAGCTGGTGCGGCAGACGCGGCCGAAGGAGCCGGGCGCGCCGGAGCTTGTGCGCAAGCACGTGAACTGGGGAGCGGGCCCCCGGGCGAGTCAGTACCTGGTCGTGGCGGCGAAGGCCCGGGCGGTGCTGCAGGGGCGGTTCGCGGCCACCGTCGAGGACGTTCGTTCGCTCGCCCTGCCCGTGCTTCGCCACCGGGTGCTCCCGAACTTCGCGGCGGAGAGCGAGGGCATCACCAGCACCCGCATCGTCCAGCAGCTGCTGGACCTGGTGAAGGGATAACCCGGCTAGGGTGGCCGCGTTGACCGCGCTCGACGCTGCAACGCTGGCCAAGCTCGCCGGGGTGAAGCTCCGCGCTCGCGCGGTGATGGAGGGCGTGCTCTCCGGCCTCCACAAGAGCCCTCACCAGGGGCAGAGCGTGGAGTTCTCCGAGCACAAGGAATACGCGCCCGGCGACGAGCTCCGCCACATGGACTGGAAGGCCTTCGGCAAGTTCGACCGGTACTACGTGAAGCGGTACGAGCACGAGACCAACCTCAAGGCCACGCTGGTCGTCGACTCGAGCGGGTCGATGGGCTACCGGAGCGGG
The DNA here is from genome assembly GCA_036489275.1 of Myxococcaceae bacterium. Lineage (GTDB taxonomy): Bacteria > Myxococcota > Myxococcia > Myxococcales > Myxococcaceae > RPRB01. The sequence continues at coordinate 1,271 of DASXGF010000415.1, forward strand.
GCGCTCTCCAAGCTCGAGGTGGCCACCACCCTGGCCGGGACGCTGGCCTACCTCCTCGTGCGGCAGCAGGACGCGGTGGGGGTGAGCGTGGTCACCCGGGCAGGCGCGGCGGACCTGCCCCCGCGGGCCGCGGCGGGACATCTGCACACCGTGCTCGACGCTCTGGACGGGCTCCAGCCCGCCGGGGGGACGGACCTCTTCGCCGCGGCGGATCACCTCGCGGAGCGGGTCCGGCGCGGCCAGCTGGTGGCGGTCTTCTCGGACCTGTTCGACGACCGTGACGAGGCGCTCGGGCGAATCCTCGCCCTGCGGGCGCGGCGGAACGACCTCGCCCTCTTCCACATCCTCGACCCGGCGGAGCTGGAGTTTCCCTTCGACGACCCGACGCTGTTCCTCTCGCTCGAGGATGAGCGGCGGATCGAGGTCAACGCCCGGGAGATTCGCGAGAGCTACCTCGAGGAGTTCCAGGCCTTCCTCGACCGCACGCGCGTGGCCTGCACCGAGGCGGACGTGGACTACACGCTGGTGCGCACCGACGAGCCCCTCGACGGGGTGCTGCTGCGCTTCCTCGGACGGCGGCTCCGGAGGGCGGCGTGACCTTCGCCCAGCCCTGGCTCCTGCTGGGCGCGCTCGCGGCGCTCATCCCGCTGGCGGTTCACCTCTTCGACCGGCGGAAGCCCCGACCGCATCCCTTCGCCGCCATCGCCTTCGTGCTCCGGAGCCAGCGACGGACCGCCTCGCGCCTGAAGCTGAAGCGGCTGCTGCTCTACACGCTGCGGACGCTCATCCTCCTCGCCATCCCGGTGGCGCTGGCCCGACCCGAGCTGCGCCGACCCGGAGCCGCGGTGGCCCGGGCGGCCGGACCGGCAGCGACGGTCGTCGTGGTCGACCGCGGGCTCGCGATGCGCTTCGTCGACGGCGAGAGCCTCTTCGAGAAGGCGCGCACCGAGGCCAGAAGCGCCATCGCCACGCTCGGACCCGAGGACCCGGTGACGGTGCTGCCCTGCGGCCCCGAGGTCACCCCGCCCACCGCCCCCGGGCTGGACCGGCGCGAGGCTCGCGAGACGCTGGAGCGGATGGTCCCGGCGTGGTCCACCGCGGACCTCGGCCGCTGCTTCGAGGTGGCGGCGCGCGCGCTCGAGGAAAGCCCCACCCACGGCAAGCGCATCGTGGTCGTCTCCGCCTTCATCGCGAGCTCGCTGCGCCTCGAGGCGCCGTTGCCGACGCTGCGCGGCCCCGGGGACAAGCGGGTCCGGCCGGAGATGGTGCTGCGGGACGTCGCGCGGGGGCGGAAGCTGCTCCCCAACCACTTCCTCGCCGACCTCAAGGCCGAGCCGGCGCCGCAGGCCGGCTCTCGCTCGGTCCAGGTGAGCTTCACCGTCCGGAACGTCTCGGACGCGCCGGCGGGGGAGATCCAGGCGACGGTGGAGCTCGGCGGACGGATGGTGGGGAAGACCTTCCTTGCGCTCGCCCCGGGCGGCACGGCGCAAAAGACGCTCACCGTGCGCTCCGAGGTCGGAGGGCCGGTGTCGGGCGCGGTCATCCTGACGCCGGACGGGCTCGCCGAGGACGACCGGCGGGACTTCGTGGTCCAGGTCCCGCGAGAGCTCCGTGCGCTGGTGGTGGACGGCTCGCCGAGCCCGGTCCGGTACCGTGACGAGGTGTTCTTCCTCGAGGCCGCCCTCACCGCTCCGAGCTCGCCGGTCCGGCCGGTGGTGAAGGACGCCTCGGCAGGGCTCCGCGAGTCGCTCGAGGGATACGACGTCGTGGTGCTGGCCAACGTTCCGGCGCCCGTGCCCGAGGAGGCCGCCCGGCTCAGGGCGTTCGTCGAGCGAGGCGGTGGGCTCTTCATCTCCATGGGCGACAAGGTCGAGCCCGAGCCATGGACTCAGCGGATGGGAGATCTGCTTCCCCGACCGCTGCGACTGGTGAAGGCGGCAGGATCCGAGTCGGGCGCCGGCGACGGCCGGCTGGCGAAGCTCGGGGACATCCACTGGGGAGATCCACTCTTCGCGCCCTTCTCCGGCCGGGGCCGCGAGGGACTGATGGGTGCGCGCTTCCAGCGGTATATGCTGGTGGAGGGCGGGACCCGGTCCGACGGATCCGAGGTGCTCGCGACGTACGACGACGGAGCGCCGGCATTCATCACCGCGCGACGCGGGCGAGGGCGGGTGCTGCTCTTCACCAGCACGCTGGACCGTGACTGGGGCGACTTCGCCATCCGGACCAGCTACCTGCCGCTGATGCAGCGGGCGGCAGCGTGGCTCGCCGGAGCGCTGGACGAGCGTGAGACGCTCGAGGGACGGGTGGGGCAGACGGTGATGCTCCGGCCGGATCCGCAGGCGACGGTGACCTCGGTGAAGTCGCCGTCGGGGGCGGCGGTCCCGGTGCGCATCGAGCCCGACCACGGCCTGCAGGTCGGTCCCCTGCCCGAGCCGGGGCTCTACCGGACCTACGACTCCGCGGGGCAGCTGGTGCTGGGCTCGCAGTTCGCGGTCACGCTCGATCCGGCGGACAGCGACCTGACCCGCCTCGACGAGGGGCAGCTGCAGGCCTACTTCGGCGAGGAGGCGGTGCGCGGCCCGGGCGGCACGGCGGATCGCCGCGTGCCGATGTGGACCTGGCTGGTGGTGACCGCGGCGATGGCCTTTTTCGCCGAGGGGCTGCTGCTCAGAAAGCCTTGAAGACCCCGTTGCCTGACCATCCGGGTTGCGTCTCCCGCTCTTTCCCTGAGGCCTGACTCACCCAGGGCGAGAGATTTCTGACCCGGTGACGGGCGTTCTGTTTCGTCCATTGTCGATCTCGGCTCCAGTTCGCCCGACTCGTAGTTCCGGAGAGGGGGAGCCTCCGTGCTGCACGCCATTCACGTCGACCCGGTCCTCCGCGACGACGAGCGACGCCGGCGGCTCTTCGACGGAGAGCTGTTTCTCTACTCTCCGCGCTCGTGCTCGATGGCGCTGGTGGAGTTCGCCCGCCAGCTCCTCGTTGATGCCTTCGGTGGGCGCGACCCGGAGACCGCGCAGCACGAGATGCCGGTCGAGGACTTCGCTGCACTTCTGGGAGAGGTGAAGCCACGCTTCATCCACCATCCCGAGAACAAGCGTCTGCTGAAGGCGCTGCTCGAGGACCTCGGCTGCGATCCGCAGCGAACGTACTTCGACGTTCCGCGGCTCCGGAGCTCCACCAGCGACCAGTACCTGACCACCGGCATCGCCTACGCCTGGCACCCGCACCGGGATACCTGGTTCTCGGCGCCGAGCTGC
>DASXGF010000490.1:0-4646 GCA_036489275.1 Myxococcaceae bacterium
TCCAGCGATCCACCGACCGGCCCGTGGTCTCGTCGAAGGTGGGCGTCCCCCCGGCGTACATGGTGCCCTGCGGATTCCCGTACGGATCGAGCCCGTGCCCCTTCAGCCACCTGTCGACGCACTCGGTCTGCTTGGCATCGACGTCGATGCGGCGCGCCGGGGCGGCCTTCTCGTTCGCCGGCGCGGGCCGGGCCACCACCGGTGCTGGCGACTGTGGCGGAGGCGCGCTTGCCTCGTGCGAGGTCGACGGACGACACGCCACCGCGGCGAGGAGCAGGACCGGGAACAGGGCAGGGCGCATGTGGCATACCCTAGCCGACGGATGCTCGGAGCGACGGTGATCATCGGAATGGGGGGGCTCGGCTGTCCGGCGGCGGTCGCGCTCGCCCGGGCCGGCGCCTCTCGGCTCACGCTGGTCGACGGGGACGTCGTGGAGACCTCGAACCTGCACCGTCAGCCGCTCTACGGTCCGGAGGACGTGGGCCGCGCCAAGGTCGAGGTCGCCCGCGAGCGGCTCGCCCGCGCCTTCCCCGGCCTGGAGCTCGAGACCTGGACGCGGCGCATCGGCCGGGAGGACGTCGAGCCGCTGCTCGCTCGCCACGCGCTGGCCATCGACGGCACCGACTCGGTGGCGGCCAAGTTCCTCCTCAGCGACTCGGTCGCCCGGACCGGCACGCCGCTCGTCTCCGGGGGCGTGGTGCAGTGGGGCGGCCAGGCGATGCGCATCGACCCGGGCGGAGCATGCCTCCGCTGCCTCTACGGCACCGCGCCGCGCGAGGACGAGGTCCCCACCTGCGCCCGTGCCGGGGTGCTGGGCTCGCTCGCCGGTGTCCTCGGCGCGCTGCAGGCCTCGCTCGCCCTCGCGCCGCCCTCTCCCGCGGGACGGAGCACGCTCCACGTCGTCGACGGACGGAGCCTGCGCTTCCGGACGCTCACCGTGCGCCAGGTTTCCGGCTGCCCCGGATGTGGAGCCCGGGCGTGACCCCCGACGCCCGCATCGACATCACCGCCGAGGTCTGCCCGATGACCTTCGTGCGAACGAAGATTGCCCTCGAGCGCTTGCCGATCGGCGGCGTCCTCGAGGTCCGCCTCAAGGGAGACGAGCCGCTGCGCAACGTCCCCGAGAGCGCCCGGGACCTGGGCCACACCGTGCTCGCGCTCGAGCCTCGAGACGACGGGACGTGGTGCCTTCTCCTGCGCCGCGAGGGGCCGCAGTGCTGACCGAGCCGCAGATCCAGCGGTACGCGAGGCAATTGCTCCTCCGCGACGTCGGCGAGCGCGGGCAGGAGGCGCTCGGCGCGGTCCTCGTCGAGGTCGCGCTCCCGGACGATGTCGCTGCCGCGGCAGCCGCCTACCTCCGCGCCGGCGGGACCGAGGTCCACGGTCCGTCCATCGCCGGTTCCCCCTGGGCGCCGACGCCACCGCTCCTCGAGTCCTCGCCGCCGCGCCGCCTCGACGTCGTCGCGGCCCCGGCCGTGCCGGAGAGGTCAGGGGTGATCGTCGGCTCGGACGCGGGCAGGGTCGTCCTCTGGTCTCTCGGCGAGACCGGCTGCCGTGCCTGTCTCCTCGACCGCGCGCGCGGCCTCGCTCCGCCGGACGTCCGGACCGGCGTGCAGGTCGGAAGCCTGGTCGCGCTGCTCGTCCAGCGGCGTGCCCTCGGCCTCGCCTCGCCGATCGAGGGACTCGAGGTCTCCCCGGGCGGCGAGACCTCCACCCTCGCCGCTCGCCCCTGCCCGCATCGGCCACCGGTCGTGCCCGAGGCGGTGCTGCGCGCGCTCCTCGATCACCTGACCTCCGCGCTTCCCGACGAGGGCTGCGCGGTGCTCGTCGGTCGGGAAGACCACGTCCGCCTCGTTCCGATGGAGAACGCCCAGGCCGCGCACCACGCCCGCGACCCCGCGGCCTTTCCCCGCACCGCCCGGACCGCCTTCAGCCTCGAGCCCCGCGCCTGGCTCGGCCTGCTCCGGGAGGCCGACCGGACGGGCGAGCGGGTGCTGGCCGTCGCGCACTCGCACCCGGATGGGGGAACCCACTTCTCCGGGGAGGACCGGCGCTGGGCCGCCCCCGACGGACAGCCCCTCCTTCCGGGGGTGGCGCACCTGGTCGTCGCCTTCTCGGGCGGCCGCCCCCGGACCGCACGCTGGGCCCTCTGGTCGGACGGTGACTTCCTCGAGATCGACTGCCCGCTTCCGAGCGGAAGCTGAGCGATTCCAGGCGGTTGCGACTCGAACACCGGCTGCGGCTTTCCGCGGTCCGAATTGTCAAGGACACCGACTTCGTGTACACACAAGCCCGCGCAGCGCTTCGGTTTTCGTGCGCTGGTACGAAATTTGCCCGCCACCCGCGGAGAGGTTCATGGCCCACACCCAAGGTTTCACGCTCTGGCTGACCGGCATGTCCGGTGCCGGGAAGACGACCCTGGTCGACTACATCGCTGCCCGGCTCAAGCAGGTGGGTCGATCGGTCGAGGTGCTGGATGAGAACGACCTCGCCGAGGACTTCTGGGGCGGCACGGCGGACACGAAGGAGGAGCGCAACATCGGCGTGCGCCGGCTCGGGCTCCTGGCCAACCTCCTGACCCGGAACCATGTCGCGACCCTCGTGGCGTCGGTCAGCCCGTACAAGGGGGCGCGCGACGACAACCGGCGTCTCATCGGCCGCTACCTCGAGGTGTACGTCGATTGCCCGACCGAGAAGCTCATCCAGCGCGACTCGACCGGGAAGTACAAGAAGGCGCTCGCCGGGGAGATCCCCAACTTCGTCGGCATCACCGAGCCGTACGAGCCGCCGGGGTCGCCCGAGGTGACCATCCGCTCGGACACCGAGACGGTGGAGTCGGGTGCGCTGCGCATCTTCCAGGCGCTCCTCGACATGGGGAACGTCACCGGGGACGAGCTGAGGGTCATCACCGGAAAGCGGATGCGCGCGAGCCCGCCGACGAAGAAGGGCGCCCGGGCCCGTCCCGCTGCCCGCGCCGCCCGGGTGGCCAAGCCGCGCAAGGCCAAGGCCAAGCGCTAACGCGCGAGGGAGTGCGCCCGCCGTGCTGACGCCCGCGCAGTGGGACCAGCTGGTCGAGCGGAGCGAGCACAAGGTGCTTCGGCTCCGTGAGTCCATCCGAGGGCTCGGCTCGGCGCTGGTCGCGTTCTCCGGCGGGGTGGACAGCACGTTCGTCCTCCGCATCGCCCGTGACGAGCTGGGGGAGCGCGCGGTGGCGCTCACCGCGATCTCGGCCAGCGTCGCCCCCGAGGAGAAGCGGGAGGCCGAGGCGCTGGCCGCCGAGCTGGGCGTCCGGCACCTCTCGGTGGACTCGGACGAGGTGAGCGACCCGCGCTACGCCGCGAACCCCACCAACCGCTGCTACTACTGCAAGAGCGAGCTGTACGCCCTCTGCACCGAGCGGGCGGCGCAGCTCGGGCTGGCCGTGGTGGTGGACGGCTTCAACGCCGACGACCTGCGCGATCACCGCCCGGGACACCAGGCCGCGAGGGAGCGGGAGATCCGTTCGCCGCTGGCCGAGGTGGGGCTCACCAAGGACGAGATCCGCGCCCACTCCCGGGCGCTCGGGCTGCGCACGTGGGACAAGCCGCAGATGCCCTGTCTCGCCTCGCGCATCCCCTACGGAACCGCGGTGACCGAGGACCGCCTGGTGCAGATCGGGAGCGCCGAGTCGGACCTCCGGGCCGCCGGGCTGCGGAGCTTCCGTGTGCGCTACCACGGCGACATCGCGCGGCTGGAGGTTGCCGCCGAGGAGCTGCACCGCTTCTCCGACCCCGAGTTCCGCGCGCGGATCAACGAGGCGCTGCGGGGGCGCGGCTTCAACTACGTGGCGCTGGACCTCGAGCCGTTCCGCTCGGGCCGGCTGAACGAGGCGGTGGGGCTGCCCTCGGCCGGAGCGCACACCTGAGCGGGGGGCCGAGCCGCAATCCCGCGCGTGAGCCTGGACGCGCGGCGGCCCCGCGCCGCTCCGCGTGCTTCCTCCTGATGCGGGGGTTCGCGCTGGGACTGCTCGTCCTTCCGGGCGCCGTCCGGGCCGAGGAGGAGCAGCGGTTCGACCACCGCGGCGCTCTCGGGTTCCTGGTGGGCGGGGGCGTGGACTTCAAACGCGAGGTGAAGTCGGGCGGGCAGACCGAGGAGGGTGGACGGGCGCTGCTGGAGACGCTCCTGGCCTTTCCGATGGGCGTGTCGGGCAACGAGTGGACGTTGGGCGCGCGCACCGGCTTCGGCCCGAGCGTGGACGTGGCGATCGCCGGCGGCATCCGCGCCTACTTCGGCGATGACCGCTTCAAGACCTACCTCACGGCCGAGCTCGCGCTGCACGTCACGCCCAACGTGACCGCCGGGCCCCGCCTTGGGTTCGGCGTCCAGTACGAGCTGCTCCCGGTCCTCGGCATCTACCTGGGCGGGGCGGCCGAAGTGACGGCAGGGCAGGGCATCCGCATCGCCGCCGGCGTCGTCGGCGGCCTCCAGTTCCGCACCTACATCTTCGAGTGAGCCGGGGCGCGAGCCCCGAAGCGACTGCCCGGCCCGGGACGGACGCCCTGGAGCCTCGAGCGATGTCTCAGAGAACTCGTTTTGCGGGGCGACGGGGCGCCTGACGACGTCTCGAGAGAACGCGTCGTGCGAGCAACCTCGCGTGGTTCGAGGCC
>DASXGF010000502.1:0-3487 GCA_036489275.1 Myxococcaceae bacterium
CCCACTGCGCGGTGGGCTTCGCCGCGATAGCCTGCTCCAGCGTCTTGCCCTGGGCGACGAGCGCCTTCACCCGGTCCCGCACGGCGACCAGGAGGTCGCGGTAGGTCTGCAGCTCGGCCTTGGTGCCGAGCGCACCGTGGCCGGGGATGATCTTCGTCCCCGCATCGCTCAGAGACAGCCCACGGTCTGCGGCGGCGATGATGCCGTCGATCGAGCCTCCGCTGTCGACGTCGATGAACGGATAGTTCCCGTTGAAGAACGTGTCTCCCATGTGAATCACGTTCGCCTTGTGGAAGTTGATGATGGCGTCGCCATCGGTGTGGGCCGCGGCGACGTGGATGACGTCGAGGTCGTCCCCGTTGAGGTGGAAGCTCACCGAGTCGGCGAAGGTGATGAGCGGCCAGGCCGACGGCGGCTTCGGGGGAATCTTCTCCTTGGAGTCGCGGTCGATCCGCTCCATGCCCAGCCGCTTGCGAACGTTGTCGTGGGCGACGATCACCACCCCCGACTCGCCGAGCGGCGCGTTGCTCCCGGTGTGGTCCCCGTGGAAGTGGGTGTTGACCACGAAGCGGATGGGCTGGTCGCCGAGCGTCTTCACCGCCGCCTTGATCTTCGGGAGCAGCTGGGCGAACTGGTCGTCGATGAGGAAGGTGCCGTCCTTCCCGGTGGTGACCCCGATGTTTCCGCCCTGACCGACGAGCATCGACACGCCGCCGGCCACCGGCACCACCTTCACCTCGACCTTGGACCAGTCGGTGTCCTGCGCCACCGCCACGCCGGCGAGCAGCATCGAGATCGCGAGCACGTACCGCTTCATGGGCGACATCCTCCGGGGGGCTCGCTCCATAGCAGACCCGGGCCTCTGCTGGAGCCCGGAGCCGGGAACCGTTCCCCGGGCGGGCGTCCTCGGGCAGACTCGGAAACCAGGAGGCAGGCGATGCGACTCTCCGGACGGGCGATGCTGGTGACGGGCGGCGGCGGCGGGCTGGGTCGGGCGATGGCCGAGGGGTTCGCCCGCGAGGGTGCCGCGGTGGCGGTGAGCGACGTGAACCTCGACGCGGCTCGCGCGGTGGCGAGGAGCATCGAGGAGCGCGGATGCCGCGCCCTGGCCCTGCCGATGGACGTCACGTCCGAGGAGCAGGTGGATCGCGGGGTGGCGGAGGCGGTGCGTGCGCTGGGGCGGCTCGACGTCGCGGTGAGCAACGCCGGCGTGCAGCACATCGCCCCCATCACCGACTTCGCGCTCGCCGACTGGCGTCGAGTGCTGTCCATCCACCTCGACGGCGGCTTCCTCCTCACCCGCGCGGCGATGCGCCACTGGCAGTCCAGCGGCAAGGGCGGGCTCCTTCTCTACATGGGGAGCGTTCACAGCGTGGAGGCCTCGCCGTTGAAGGCCGCCTACGTCGCCGCCAAGCACGGGCTCCTCGGACTCGCGCGGGCCGCGGCCAAGGAGGGAGCGAGCATCGGCGTGCGCACCAACGTCATCTGCCCGGGCTTCGTCCGCACCCCGCTGGTGGAGAAGCAGATCCCGGAGCAGGCGAAGACGCTCGGGATCAGCGAGGAAGAGGTGGTGAAGAAGGTGATGCTCGGCGGCACCGTGGACGGGGAGTTCACGACGCTGGAGGACATCGCCCAGCTGGCCATCGACCTGGCGGCGTTCCCCAGCGCCGCGCTCACCGGACAGCTGATGGTCGCCAGCCACGGCTGGCACATGCACTAGTTCGGCTCGGGCGGAGCGAAGGTGAGGATCGCCTTGACGATCCACCTGTCCGGCGCGGTCCCGTAGCCGATGCCCACGTTGAGGCCGAACCAGCTCCAGGTGGAGTCGACCACCAGGAAGATCCGGTGCGTCTGCTGGTCCCAGGGGAGGAAGTTCCCGAACTGCCCGAAGGCCGAGTAGGTCTCGAACCCCACCGCCCAGCTCTTCTCGATGTCGAAGCTCGCCTTGGTCGCCGGCTCGAAGTCCGGCTTCCAGGCGTCGGGGCCAGCGAGGGAGAAGCCGACGATGGGATTGATGGCGACGTACCAGCGCCCCCAGCGGGCATCGACGATCGGCCGGAGCTCGCCGCCCCATCCATTGGCCTCGTAGCGCTTGGAGACGCGCGCCAGCTCCATGTTGAGGGCGAAGCGGAAGGCGCCCACCGACTCGGGCCAGCGGAACTTGGTGCGGAACTTCACCCCTCCCGAGTCCCAGCCGCCGTCGGGCCGGATCACCGTCTGGAGGTAGAACCCCAGCTCCCACCAGCGAGTGATCCCGAGGTGTGGCTCGAAGGTGAGGTGGGTGAGGTGGTCGGTGGGAACTTCGCCGCCCGGTCCGGGGGTGGTGGACCCCTGGACGAAGTGGTTGAGGTGGACCTCCAGGCCGGGCTCGAGCGGCCCCGCGACCGCCGCGTCGTAGACCTGGATCTCGAACGCGTCCTGGGCGAGGGCGGGCGCCGTGGCCACGAGCGCGGAGTCGGCGAGCAGCGAGCGGAGTCCGCGGGCGCAGGTCACGGCAGCCACGAGCCTACCGCTTGCAGCGCGCCCGCGGGCGCTCAGTCCCCCGCAGGGCTCAGGCCCCGGAGCTCACTCCGGAGAGGATCCGGTGCACCAGCTGGATGCAGATGCTGCCCTCGCCCACCGCCGAGGCGACACGCTTGACGTTGCCCGAGCGGACGTCTCCCACGGCGAAGATGCCGGGCCGCGAGGTCTCGAGGAGAAGCGGTGGGCGGGTGAGCGTCCAGTCGGTGCTCGCCAGGTCCGCGGGGGTGAGGTCCTGGCCGGTCTTCACGAACCCCTTGTCGTCCAGCGCCACGCACCCCTGGAGCCACGTGGTGCAGGGGTTGGCCCCCATCATGCAAAAGACGTTGCGGACTGGACGGTCCTCGGTCTCGCCGGTCACCTGGTTGCGCCACCGCACCCCTTCCAGCTCCGTCTTCCCGCTCAGAGCGACGATCTCCGTCCGCGTGCGGAGGGTGATCTTGTCGCTCTCCTCGATGCGGCGGATGAGGTAGCGGGACATCGAGTCCGCCAGCCCACCGGAGCGCACCAGCATGTGCACGTGCCCGGCGAAGCCCGAGAGGTACACCGCCGCCTGACCGGCGGAATTGCCGCCCCCGACGACCACGACCTCCTGGCCTTCCAGGACCTTCTTGTCGAGGAACATTGCCCCGTAATAGAGGCCCGCGTTCTCGAACCGGGGCCGGTTCTCCACGTCGAGCTTTCGGTACTCCGCTCCGGTGGCGATCACCACGTTCCGGGCACGCACCCGATGCCCGTTCTCGAGCTCGATGGCGTAGGGGGTGACGCTGCCGTCCAGGCGGGTCACCTTGCTGGTGATGGCGACCTCGGCGCCGAACTTCTGGGCCTGGGTGAACGCCCGCCCGGCCAGGGCCTGCCCCGAGATGCCGGTGGGGAAGCCGAGGTAGTTCTCGATCTTGGCGCTGTATCCGGCCTGCCCTCCCGGAGCGTTGTTCTCCAGGACCAGGACGTCCAGGCCCTCGCTGGC
>DASXGF010000304.1:0-2242 GCA_036489275.1 Myxococcaceae bacterium
CACGGGCGCATTCGGGAAGGCGCGCCCGAGCGCGGAGGCACCGGCGTGAAGGAAGCGGTCGCCGACGGCGAAGCCCGCCTCCTGGTTCACGTGGATCATCTCCTTCACGTCGGCGATGACCGCGCCCGCTGCCCAGCCGGCGTGGGCGTGCACCGAGAGGTCGTACTCGGGCTTGAGCAGCGAACCCTGGGTGAGCGCGGAGGCGTGGAGGGCGCCTGACACCGGATCCGGAGCGCCGCGGCGGCAGCCCTCCGCCTCGACGAGCGCGCGCAGCGCCGCGTCGAAGCGCTCGGGCTCGGGACGGCTCTGCACCCAGGGCTGCAGCGCCAGAACCGACTTCACCACCTCGTCGTCCACGGTCTTGCCCACGCTCTGGCGTGCTGTAACAGCCCCGGAAAAGCAGGCCACGGTCGGCCGCTGGCATCCCGGGGAAGGCTCCGCTAGAGGAGGTGTTTTCTCCCGCCGGGATGTGGCCGCGAGGGGCCTTGTCGGCCGCGCCCGGCTGGTTACATCGGTACTGGAACGTCAATGATCGAGTGGACGCTCAAGAAGATCATCGGGACCAAGAACGACCGCGAGCTCAAGCGGGCGTGGCCCAAGGTCGCCCGCATCAACGCGCTCGAGCCCAAGATGCGGGAGCTCACCGATGAGGCGTTCGCCCGCGAGACGGCCCGGCTGAAGCAAGAGGTGGCGAACGGCCGTCCCCTGGATGACGTCCTGTTCGAGGCCTTCGCCGTGACCCGCGAGGCGGCGCGGCGGACCATCGGCCAGCGCCACTTCGACGTCCAGCTCATCGGCGGCATGTTCCTCCACCAGGGATGCATCGCCGAGATGCGCACCGGCGAGGGCAAGACCCTCACCGCGACGCTCCCCAGCTACCTGAACGCGCTCGGCGGGCGCGGCGTGCACGTGGTCACGGTGAACGACTACCTGGCCCGGCGCGACGCCGAGTGGATGGGCCGGGTGCACAACTTCCTCGGGCTCAGCGTGGGCTGCATCGTCCACGACCTGGACGATGCCGAGCGGCAGACCGCCTATCGCAGTGACATCACCTACGGTCAGAACAACGAGTTCGGGTTCGACTACCTCCGCGACAACATGAAGTTCCGCCTCAGCGACTACGTCCAGCGCGAGCTGAACTTCGCCATCGTCGACGAGGTGGACAGCATCCTCATCGACGAGGCGCGGACCCCGCTCATCATCTCCGGCCCGACCGAGGAGAACACCGACGAGTACTTCCGCATCGACCGGGTGATCCCCGGTCTCGTTCCGGACCAGGACTACGCGCTCGACGAGAAGACCCGCAGCGTCAACCTCACCGACGACGGAGTGGAGAAGGTCCAGAAGCGTCTCGGCATTTCCAACCTTTACGACCCGAGCGAGGTGGAGACGCTGCACCACGTGGAGCAGGCCCTCCGCTCGCACACCCTGTACCGGCGTGACCGGGACTACGTGGTGAAGGACGGTGAGGTGATCATCGTCGACGAGTTCACCGGCCGCCTCATGCCGGGCCGCCGCTGGAGCGATGGTCTTCATCAGGCGGTGGAGGCCAAGGAAGGGGTCAAGATCGAGAACGAGACCCAGACCCTGGCCACCATCTCGTTCCAGAACTACTTCCGCATGTACTCGAAGCTCTCGGGCATGACCGGCACGGCCGACACCGAGGCCGAGGAGTTCGCGAAGATCTACAACCTCGACGTCCGCGTGGTCCCCACCAACCGGCCGATGGTCCGCCGGGACGTGAACGACGTGGTCTACAAGACCGAGCGCGAGAAGTTCGAGGCGGTGGTCCAGGAGATCAAGGAACTCCACGAGCAGGGCCAGCCGGTCCTGGTGGGCACGGTCTCCATCGCCAAGAGCGAGGTGGTCTCGACCTTCCTGAAGAAGAAGGGCGTCGCCCACCACGTTCTGAACGCCAAGCAGCACCAGCGCGAGGCGGAGATCGTCGCCCAGGCAGGCCGGAAGGGCGCGGTCACCATCTCCACCAACATGGCCGGCCGCGGCACCGACATCCTCCTCGGCGGCAACCCCGAGGCGCTGGCCCGGGCCGAGGTGGGCGCACCGCCCGAGCTGCCCCCGAGCGTGGACGGGGTCCCGCCCGACGCCGAGGCGCACCGGGCGGCAGTGGTGGACTGGGAGAAGCAGCTGGAGAAGGCGGTGGAGAAGTACCGGGGGGAGACCGCGCGGGAGAAGGAGGAGGTCCTCGCCGCGGGCGGTCTGTTCATCCTCGGCACCGAGCGTC
>DASXGF010000572.1:0-16239 GCA_036489275.1 Myxococcaceae bacterium
GTCGCCTCGCTGCTCGACACCACCTGCCTCGTGTCGCTGGAGGACGAGGGCTCGGGTGAGGCGCTGCGCTTCCACGGCGTGGTGGAGGAAGCCGCCGCCCTCGAGCCGCATCGGGACGACCGGCGCTACGAGCTCCGCCTCCGCCCCCGCATCTCCGCCCTCGCCTACCGGGTGCGAAGCCGGCTCTTCCAGAAGAAGAGCGCGGTCGACGTGGTGAAGGACGTGCTGAAGGGCGCCGGCATCCCCGCCGACGCGGTCTCCTATCGCCTCGAGCGCACCTATCCGAAGCGCGATCTGTGCGTGCAGTACCGCGAGAGCGAGCTCGACTTCGTGCTGCGGCTCCTCGAGGACGAGGGGACCTTCTACTGGTTCGAGCACGGCGAGGACGGGCACGTGATGGTCCTGGCCGACGTCCCCTCGGCACACCAGCCCATCGCCGGAGAGCAGGTGCTCCCCCACACCCGCTGGCAGCACGGCCAGCGCGAGTCGGTGTCCGACCTCGTCTTCTCCAGCGACGTTGGTCCCGACGTCTACCAGGCCCGCGACTGGAACTGGCGGCGTCCCAGCCACGTCATCGAGGTGGAGCAGGAGCGGCAGGGGGCCCACGGACGAACCTGGTACGAATATCCGGGCGGCTTCGACGCTGGCGCCGATGGCGGCCGCCGCGCCAAGGACCGCGTCCAGGCGGTGGATCGCACCCGGGTGCTGCGGGGCCGCTCCAACTGCCTGCGGCTGGCGCCGGGCCGGACGTTCGAGGTCGAAGGGGCGACGCCCAGCTACCTCTCGCGCAACTGGCTCGCCATCGAGGTGGACCACGTGTTCGACGCCGGCGTCGGGTCGAACGAGCAGGGCGCGTACACCGCGCGCTTCCGGGCCCTGGCCGCCGACGCGCCCTTCCGGCCGGAACGGCTCACCCCCTCACCGCTCGCCACCGGCAAGGACCTCGCGGTGGTGACGGGCCCGGCGGGAGAAGACATCCACGTGGACGACATGGGCGAGGTGAAGGTGCACTTCGTGTGGGATCGCGAGGGCGCCACCGACGACCGCTCCTCCACCTGGTTCCGGGTCCTGCAACTCAACACCAGCGGGTCCATGATCCTGCCCCGCGTCGGCTGGGAGATGAGCGTCGGTTACCTGGACGGCGATCCGGATCGCCCCCTGGTGCTGCAGCGGCTCTACAACCGGGATGCGATGCCTCCTCACAGCCTGCCCGACGCCAAGACCAAGAGCTCGATGCAGAGCCACACCACCGGAGGTGGCGACGGCGTCAACGCCCTCCACATGGAGGACGGGAGCGGAGGCATGGAGCTGGGCCTCACCGCCTCCCGGAACCTGAACGTGGTGGTGGGCCACGATCAGGCCGAGGACGTGGGGACCGACTCCTCCCACGAGGTGGGCAAGGACCTCCAGACCCTGGTCGGCTCGACCGAGGAGGTCATGATCTCCGCCGGCCAGTCCACCTCGGTCGGAGGCGACGCCACCCTGGAGACGGTCGGGAGCAAGACCGTCTCGGTCGGTGGAATGGACTCGCTCGGCGTGAAGAAGCTCCACAGCACCACCTGCGACGGCTCTCGCAGCGAGAGCATCGGCAGCCTCGCCAACGTGCTCGCTTCCCACGTCGTGGAGACGGTCAACGGCTCGAGCACCCGCAACATCGGGGCGGCCTTGAGCCTCAACGCCGTAAAGGGCCTGGTGGAGGTGGTGGGCGGCTCGAAGACGGAGTCCACCGGCGCCGCCCGCCTGGAGCTCCTGCGCGGCGCGCACGGCGAGACCATCGGGGGCAACAGGGTGCTCACCTCGGCCGCCATCGTGGAGAAGGCGGGTAAGGACGTGAGCCTGGCTGCCAAGGGCAATCTCGTCATGACCGTGGGCGGTCTGGTGGCGGAGAAGATCGGCGGCGACTTCATGCTGAGCGCGCCGGTGGTGACCCTGGTGGCCGCCACGGCCACCCTCAAGGGCGGCGGCAGCGAGATCAAGTGCTCCGGCGGCATCACCCTGAAGGGCGACAAGACTTCGGTGGATGGCGAGGCGATGGTCACCCTGAGCGGGACCATCGACTACAAGGACTGAGCGATGCCCCGGGCGAGCGTGAACGTCGAGCTGCACCTGGACGGCCTCGAGGAGGGCACGTACTGGGTGATGCAGCTGGAGGCGGAGGAGGCGCTGTCGGAGGTGCACCCGGTGCGCATGGCTCTGGAGCTGCGAGGCGCCCCCGCCCCCGACGACCTGCTCGACAAGCCAGCGGCAGTGCAGTTCGACCTGTTCGACACCCGGCGCCGCTTCCAGGGCGTGGTGGTCGAGGCCGCGCTGGAGGAGTCCGCGGACGGGTGGCAGCGCCTCGAGCTGGTGATCGCCCCCAGGCTGGCCCTGCTCGCCCTGGGCCGGCGCTCCCGCATCTTCCAGGACGCGGACGTGAAGGCGGTGGTGGGGAAGGTGCTCGCGGAGGGCGGCGTGAAGAAGGTGAGCTGGAGCCTCCAGGAGAGCCACCCGAAGCGCGCCTACGTGATGCAGCACCAGGAGAGCGACCTCGCCTTCGTGGAGCGGCTCCTGGCGGAGGAGGGGATCGCCTTCGCGTTCCAGGAGGCGGACGAGGCAGAGGAGCTGGTGCTCTTCGACACCAGCACCAAGGCCGCACCCATGGAGGGCGAGAGCACGCTGTACGACCGCGCCACGGGCCACCTCGACGAGCTCGTCGGCGAGGCCGTCTGGGACGTGCGCGCGCGCCGCGCCGTCGCGTCCGACGCGGTGGTGACGAAGGACTACGATCTGCGCCGCCCCAAGACGGACCTCACGGCCAAGAAGGAGGCGGACGGGGCTCGCGGCCGCGAGGTCTACCTGCATCCAGGCGGATTCCTTGAGGAGGCGGAGGGCAAGCGCCGGGCCCGGGCCCGCCTGGAGGAGCTGCGCAGGGGGGCGTTCGTCTTCGAGGGGACGGCGAGCTGCCCGCGCCTGCAGGCTGGACGCACCTTCTCCCTCCAGTCCACCCCCCACGCCCTGGCCAGCATCGACCATCTGGCGATCAGGGTCCGGCACCGCGTCGTCACCGAGGGCGAAGGCGACGACCGTGTCCACCTCTACGAGAACTCCTTCTCGAGCAGCCCGGCCGACGTGCCCTGGCGTCCCGCGCGCAGCGAGAAGCCGGTGGTGCGCGGTCCCCAGCTCGCGGTGGTGACCGCCCCCTCGGGCGAGGAGATTCACTGCGACGACTATGGCCGGGTGAAGGTTCGCTTCCTGTGGGACCAGGATGGCCCCAAGGACGACAAGTCCTCCACCTGGCTCAGGGTGGGCCAGCTCGCGCTGGGCGGCGCCCTGGTGCTGCCACGCCACGGCTTCGAGGTGCTGGTGGACTTCGAGCAGGGCGACCCGGATCGGCCCTACGTGGCGGGCCACCTCTACAACGGCGAGGCGATGCCTCCCTACCAGCTCCCCGGGGACAAGACCCGCAGCACCTTCCAGAGCGCCACCACCTCGGGAGGCGCCGGAGCCAACGAGCTCCGCTTCGAGGATTCCGCCGGAGCAGAGGAGATCTTCTTCAACGCCTCGAAGGACTTCGTGCTCTCCGCCCCCAACGACGCGCACGAGACGGTGGGCAACGACCGGACCGTGAAGGTGGGCGCCTCCCGGACGCTCACGGTCGGTCAGAACCACCGTGCCAACGTGGCGAGCGACCGCAAGCTCGCGGTGTCCGGCAGCATGGAGATGAAGGTGGCCGGGAGCCTCTCGGACGGGGTGGGCGGTTCGGAGACCGTCACGGTGGGCGGGACGCGCAAGGTCAACGTGGGGGGCGACGACGCCACCACCGTGAAGGGCAACCTCGATCGAAAGGTGGCGGCCCTGGAGGCGGTCACTGCGATCATCGGCCTCCAGCGCGCCACCGTGGGCTCCTCCACGGTGACCGTGGGGGCGGCCTGGGCGGAGGTGGTGGCCGGGAGCCGGAAGTCGGCGTGCGGCGGCACCCGGACCGAGAACACCGGCGCGGTCAAGCTGGTGAAGGCCAAGGGCTCCAAGGTCGGCGCCGGCGGGAACGTGGTGGTGAACGCCGCGGGCGCCTACGCCACCAAGTGTGGCGGGGGCCGCTCCGACTCGGCCGGCGGCACGGTCGCGATCACCGCCGCGGGCGCCTTCTCGGTGAAGGCCACCAACATCAACATCGAGGGGAAGGCCGCGGTCAACCTCATCGTGGGGGGCTGCCTCATCTCCCTCACCGCCGGTGGGCTCGTCACGGTCATCGCCCCGAGCATCAAGCTCGACGGCGGCGCCGTCCTCCCCCAGCCGTTGCACAAGAGCAACTGACCATGGCGAGCGACCCCGAGCGCGTCAGAGTCGAGCTGGATCTGGCCGGGCTGCCCGCGGCGGCCTCGGTGATCGCGCTCCGCGGGCGTGAGGAGGTGTCCCGGCCCTTCCGCTACGAGGTCGACCTGATCGCGCCCGAGATCGAGGTGGAGGCCGCGCGCGGCTCGACCGCGCACCTCACCCTCACCGACCCCGAGGGCCGCGTCCGGCACCTCTCCGGCACGGTGGTACGGATCGAGGTGCTTGCCGGCGACGGCTCGGTGGACCAGGAACGCTACCGGCTGCACCTCGTCCCGCTCCACGAGCTCCTCGACTTCCGCAACGGGTTCCGGATCTTCCAGGACCTCTCCGCCCCGGAGGTGGTGAAAGCCGTGGTGAAGGACGCCGGCCTCGACACCGCCTCCCTGCGCAGCGACCTCTCCGGCAGCTACCCCGAGCGGCCCTACTGCGTGCAGTACGACGAGACGGAGTGGGCCTTCCTGTCGCGGCTCCTCGAGGAGGAGGGGATCTGGTACGCCTACGCGCAGGGCGAGGACGGCCACGTCCTCGTCCTCGGCGACACGAGCGACAACGCGCCGAAGGCAGAGCCGGACTCCCTGCCCTGGGTGGCCGACCCCGCGCTGCACGGCCGCGCGCTGCGGGCCTGGGGTCTCACGGTGCGATCCCGCACCAGCTTGGCGAAGGCGGTGCTCGACGACTACGACTTCGAGCGCCCCTCCGCCGCGCGACGGGCCGAGTCGAAGGGAAAGGATGGCCACGGGCTGTGGTTCGAGTACCCGGCCCGCGCCGTGGCTCCCGCCGAGGTGAAGCGCCTCGCCCGCACCCGCCTCGAGGAGCTGCGCTCGGGGCGGCGCTCCATCCGCTTCTGCACCAGCGCGCTCCAGCTCCAGCCCGGTCACCTGGTCGACATCACCGACCACCCCAGCGTCAGCGGCTCCTTCTTCATCACCGCGGTGACCTTCCACGTCCGGCCCGAGGCGGAGGAGAAGGCGAGCCCGCTCGGGGAGGCGGGAAAGGAGGAGGCCTGGCTGGAGGTGGAGGCAGTCCCGGCCGACCAGCCCTTCCGCCCGGCCCGTCGTACGCCCAGGCCCCGGGTGCGCGGTCCTCAGACCGCCCGCGTCACCGGGCCGGCCGGCGAGGAGATCCACTGCGACAAGCACGGCCGGGTGAAGCTGCAGTTCCACTGGGACCGGCTGGGCGCGCTCGACGACAAGAGCTCCTTCTGGATCCGCGTCAGCCAGCCCCACTCCACCGGCAGCGTGCTGATTCCTCGGGTGGGCTGGGAGGTGGCGGTGGATTTCCTGGAGGGCGACCCCGACCGCCCGGTGTGCCTGGGCCGCCTCTTCAACCCGATCTCCCCGCCCGCCTACGACCTCCCCGCCAGCAAGGCGATCACCGCGCACCGCTCCAACTCCTCGCCCGGTGCGGGAGGGGCGAACGAGCTGCGCTTCGACGACACCGCCGGCGCCCAGGAAATGTTCCTCAACGCGCAGCGCGATCTGGCCGTGACCGCCGCCGAGAAGAAGAAGGTCCAGGTCGGCAAGAACCACGTGGTCACCATCTCGGCGAAGAACGCGGAAAAGGTCACGTCCAGCGAGACGGTCTCCGTCACCGGGAAGCAGAGCGCCAGCGTGGGCGGCTCTCAGCAGATCACCGCCGGTAGCCGCAGCGTGGAGGTCGCTGAGAGCTTCGCCGAGGAGGTGAAGGGCAGCACCACCCTGACGGTGGGCGGAGCCGAGATGGTGAAGGTGGGCAACCCGGTGCAGGCGCTGGTGCAGCTCGCCGCCACCGAGGCCATCCAGCAGGCGGCGGGGCTGGTCGGGGCCGCGGCGGGAGGGGCCGCCCAGTCGCTGGTGGCACCCCTCAAGCCCGCGCTCGACGCCGCCAAGAAGGTGGCCGGGTTGCTGCCCAAGCTGGGTGGACCGGCCGCCGCCATGCTGGGTGGGGGAAAGGTCGAGGTGCCGCCCCAGGCCCAGAAGGCGCTCGAGAAGGCCGAACCCGAACAGGTGAACGAGGCGGTCTCCTCGGCGGTGACGGCAGCGGTGGCGGCCGCCGCACCGGCTGCCGTGCGCGAGATCACCGCGGCCATGGGCGGCGGGAGCGGATCGGGGACGGCAAGCCTCACCGTGAACGGGAACCTCACCGAGACGGTGGGGGCCGTCCAGGTGCTGAGCGCGATCGGCGGGATCGCGATCGGCGTGGGGGGCTCGTCGACCGAGACGGTGGCCGCGGTGCGCATCGAGCTGGTGGGCGGCGGACGGGCGGAGACCACCGGCGGCAACAAGATCGAGACCGTCGGCGGGGCCCACCTCACCCTGGCCTCGGACGGGATCGCCACCGACGCCGGCGGGAATGCCGCGCTCAACGTGGGTGGCGCCATGATCCAGAAGATCGCGGGCTCGCACGCCATCAGCGCCGGCGGGCCCCTGGTGCTCACCTCGGCGATGCTGAAGCTCCAGGCGAGCGAGAAGCTCACCTTGAAGGCCGGCGAGGCCGAGGTGGTGATGGACGGCAGCGGCATCCTCATCAAGGGAACGATGGTGACCCTGCGCGCCGGGAAGATCACCGTGCCCCCCGGCGCCATCGGGCCGGGCTGAAGGGCCGACAGAAAGGAGCGTGGCCATGACGAACGCACGGAGAGCACGGCGGTTCCGGGCCCTGCAGGGCGGGGTTCCGGCAGAGGTGACGCCGGTGGCGACGGGCGGCATCCGCCTCGCGATCGTGGTGGGCCGGGAGGGCGAACGCTTCCGGGTGCGGGCGGGGAGGTGGGAGCGGCTGGCGGCCTGCGATCCCTCAGTCGATCCCGCACTGGTGGAGGCCGCCCGGGCGAGCGGGGCGCGGGTGGTGCTGGAGGAGGGGCCGGCGCCGGTCATCGTGGGGGCCCTCGCCACCCGGCGCGCCGTGGAGGTGGGCCCCGACGACGAGGTCCGCCTTTCGGTGAAGCGCTTCGCAGTGGAGGCCGCCGAGGAGGTGGTGCTCCGGACCCGCTCCGCCTTCCTCAGGGCGAAGGGGGACGAGGTGGAGCTTTTCGGCGGCCGCATCCTCTCCCGCGCGCGCGAGCTGGCGCGGGTGCTGGCCCGGGCCATCCAGCTGAACTGAGGCGACCATGGGCGTGACTGCGATCGGCATGGACGTGTGCAGCGAGTCGTCGTCGCACCAGGTGGTGCCCATGGCGCCCAACGTGTGCATCACCCCGGCGGCGCCCAGCCCGCTGCCCATCCCCTATCCCATCATGGGCTCGACGAGCAGCCTCGACCCGGGCTGCGAGGACACCAAGATCGAGAGCAAGAAGTCGATGAGCTCGAAGTCGAAGGTGGCCGCGGTGCACGGGAACGAGGCCGGGACGCAGAAGGACATCCTCACCGGACAGACCGGCGGGAAGGCCTGGGCCATCCTCGGCGCGCCCACCGTCTTCTTCGAGGGCGGCATGGCCGTCGTGACCGGCATGCCCGGCTTCGGCAACACCACCTGAGGCTCGATGAGCGACGCCCCGACACCGCCGGCCCAGACACCGGTCACGTTCGTCCGGGCCGGGGCAGGCGACTACTTCTCGGCCGAGTGCCAGGCGGCTCTTCTCAAGGCGAACTACAACCCCAGCTGGTTCGGCTCCTACAACCACACCGCCCGGCTCCTCAAAAAAGCCAGGGAGAAGTGCGACAAGTTCGACACGCGCATGAACCCCGGGAAGGACCCGAACGCTCCCAAGCCCACTGCCCAGGACCGGTATCTCGCAAGCTGCTGGGCGGGCCACCTCACCCAGGACGCCGTCTACCGGAAGTCCGGCGGCAGGGGTGATCCTTGCGAGAACTGGCCTTCGGCAAACGGCTACAGCGTCACGCAGGCTCCCTGCATGCCGATGGCCGGAGATCCAGCAGACCCGCGTACCGAGCACGGCCTCGCTTCCAAGCACGAGCAGGATTCGGCCGGATCGCAAGGGACTGCGAACCAGCCCTACACGGCGGACAAGATCGCAGAACACAGCGACGACCGGGCGAAGAAGCTTGCCGGAGACCAGGCGAGCGCCAACCTCGCGAAACGGGACTCGACCGATCCGGAGAGCGAAAAGGGCAAAGAGGGCAAGTCGGCCGGAGGCGGTGCGAAGTCCGGTGGCACAGCGGGGGAAACCATCGGGGCCGACGCCGGAAAGCCATCCCAGCCCAATGAGCCCGCAAGCAAGGAGAGCACCGCCGAGAAGGCCGCGGAGTGCATCAACGCCTTCCGCAAGGCGTACGAAGAACGCATGCGCCAGAAGTGCAGAAACGAGGCGGGCAACAACCGGGCGCGCGCAAACGGCGGCAAAGACGTGTCCGAGGAGGACGGCAAGAAGTACCGCGCCGGGTTGCACGCTGACGCGAAGAAGGCCGAGGAGGACCTCAAGAAAGATCCAGAGAACAAGGACAAGCAGAACGCCGCGGAGCAGGCCAAGGGCAGGGCCACGCGAGCGGAGCGGGCGAAGTGCCGCGCCGACCAGGGGGATGCCCTGAAAAAGTCCGGGCCGCCACCGGGCCCGGAGTGGGACGGCGCGGTTCCGCGCAACGCCTCGCCGCCGCAGACCGGTGGCACCGGCGCGACCGACGGGTCCATGTAGCGCGGACGTGCAAGGAGACCGCATGAAGTTCGGGTATTCGACGAGGTGCGCCAGCGGATCGTCCATCGGGGCGTGTCATTTCCTCCTCTACCGGTTCGACAGCCGATACGGGTTCAAGCCGGAGATGGGAGAGAGCTGGATCTTCCAGAAGGTCGGCCCCATCTCTCACGCGCTCCGCGGGCAGCTCGGCTGGTACACCGGGCTGTGGCGCTCCGCCGCCGGCAAGGTGTACGTCGCGTACGCGATCGGGCAGGTCCTCGTGAACCCGGATCCCGAACCGCGGGCCGCGCCCTGGCGAGAGGACTCCGTTCCCGGGACGCTGGCCGGGATCTGGGGCCTAGACGACGAATGCGTGTTCACCTGGGGGCTGAGGAGCGGGGCCAACGTGCTCTACCGCTTCGATGGGCGGAGATGGAACGAGCTGCCCGCGCCGGGCGAAATCCTCGCGATGCATGGTGTGGCACCTGACCTCGTGTACGCGGTCGGACGCGAGGGCCTCGTCGCGCGCTGGGACGGAAGGAAGTGGACCAAGGTCGTGACCCCGGGGCGCGGGGTCCTCACCGACGTCCACGTGGTGGGCGAGGACGAGATGTACGCGGTCGGTTCGGGTGGCCAGCTCCTCCAGGGGTCAATCCACGGCTGGGCGGAGGTGCTGAATGCCTCCGGGCCGCTGTTCGGAATTGCGAAGTGGAAGGGAGAGGTGTGGGTGGCCGCGGAGGAGCAAGGGGTGATGAAGCTCGCCGCACCGAAGCTGGTGTCGATGAAGCCCAACATCAAGGCGACCGGACTCGATGCACGCGGTGACCTCCTGGTGTCGTCGCCGGCCGCAGTGGCCGGGACGGCGGACGGCATTGCGTACGTCGGCACCACGGCGGAGAAGGCCGGAGAGCTGATCTCGGTGCCCGCCGCATGGAGGAGACGATGAGCCCCCAGAGCACGCCGGACGCCGCGCGCACGGCCGACGACTTCCTGCGCCGGTATACGCTGCGCCCGGAATACAACGCGAAGCTCCCTGACGGCGACGTGCGCCGGATGTATGCCCAGTACGTCGAGCGCGACGGCGCGGGTGCACACGTGGAGTTCTCGGTCGACCTCGACGGCGATGAGATGGAGGACGCCGAGTCGGATCCCGTCGTGCAGGCGCTCGCTGCCCAGGCGGTGGACGCGCTGCGCCGGGCCGAACGCCAGCTCGCCGCCGTGCCCATCCAGGTGACCTTCGGCTGATCATGGCCGCGACCTCTCCCATCCCGGCCGGCCGGGTCCTCGCCGCCGCGCCCGCCGTCTCGGTGGCTCGCCCGGCGCTCGGACTCACCCTGTACCTGGCGGAGCCGGTGGCGTGGGCGCGGGAGAACGCCGCGGCGATGTTCGCTGCGTTCCGGACGCACGTGCCCGAGGGGAGCCTCCGCTGGTACACGACGTCGCAGCTCACCGACTGGTACCGCGTCGGAGGTGGTGGCGACGACATCGTCAAGGTGCTGTCTGGCTGGATCGGCCAGCCGCGTCAGCTGCTCCAGCTCCGGGTGGTCGATGAGACCGGCGCCCCGTCCGCGGCATTCATCTACCGCGAGATCGATCCCCGGCGCTGCAACCGCGCCGCCACGCTCGAGCTCATCCTCCCGCCCGACGCCGATCCAGAGGGGCTCGTCGCGCTGGCGGCGGAGGCGGCGCGCCGTGGGCCGCTGCTCTCCGGGGTGGGCGGCTTCACGGCGAGCTGGAACCCGCACGAGAAGCCGACGGCATTCTGGGAGATCCACGACTGGTGCAAGCGGTTCGTGGGTCTCGACGTCCAGGACGCCGACACCATGGCCTGGCACGCCTTCGACGGCCTCCCCGGGAGCGGCTGGCTCACGCTCGTGGGAAACGTGGCGGCAGATCGCCTGCGGCTCGATCTGGCCGCCCTGGCCGCCGGTCCCTGGCAGCACGGCGTCAAGGCCACGGCGCTCCCGCACGGCCTGCTCCTCCAGGCAGGCCCGGCCCCGGTGCTGGGCGACCTCAACCGCAGCGAGTTTCCCTGGGCGTACGCCGAGGTGGCACGGCGGCTCGCGCCCGCCTTCCTGAAGGAGCCCCCGCCGTTCTGGGGGGGCTTCCATGCACGCGACGACACGCTGGCCTGGCTCAGGCGCCTGGTGGAGCCGGAGGGCTGGCGATGAGCGAGGCCGTGCGCACGAAGCTGCTCGCGCCGGCCGGCACCGCTCACCCGCGCGAGCCGGCGGGCGTGCTCCGCGCCACGATGGGCGAGCCGGCTCTCCTCGACGTCCCCCGGAGGCCACTCGAGGCGCCGGTCCGGTCCCGCGCGCCCGAGTCGGCGCCGGCACCGGAGGTGGCGCCCGCGCCGGAGCCCGAGCCGCTGTCGCTGGCGGAGCTGCAGGCGGCCCTGGCGAAGGAGGCGGCCAGCGCGGCCGAGGAGGAGCCCGAGGGCGATGGAGAGCCCGCCGGCGAGCCTGCCTCCGGATCGAAAGAACCGCCTCCCGCCGGCGAGGCGGAGCTAGAGCGCGAGTACTTCGGCGTCGCGCTCTCGCAGGACGAGCTGACCTTCGCCCGCGCCCGGGCCGCCGCCGAGGACCTGGGATTGCTCGGCGCCATGCGCCGCCCGCTCCCCGACCAGGGCTGGGCAGGCCGCGCGACGACGGAGCGACGCCTCCTGGCGCGGGTGGACGCCATCGCCGCGTGCGGGGAGAACGTCCTGCCCCGGCTCATCGGCCTGCTGGAGGAGCGGCCGGTGCCGGATGCGTACCTCACCTGGGCGCTTCTCTTCCTCCTCGGCTCGCTCGCCGGCGACGACGCGGCCGACGAGGCGATGCGCCTCGCGCATGCCGCGGCGCTCGACGCGGAGGGGATGGCCGAGGCCCTCGCCGATGCGCTCGCCCTGGCCCCCCACCCTGCGCTCTCGGCCCGCATCGCGCCGTGGCTCTCCGCGCCCGAGCCGGAGCGCAGGTTCGTGGCAGTGACGTCGCTCTCCCGACGCGGGGTGCTGGGGACGCCGGAGGCCGCCGCGGCCGCGGGCGATCCCGATGCCCGGGTGGCGGCGGCGGGCGCCACCGCGCTGGCGACGAGCACCGGCCCGGTGGACCCCGCCTTGCTCTTGAAGGCCGTCCGGAGCGCGGACGAGACGGTGGCCCGGGCAGCGCTCGAGTCGGCGCTGGTGAGGCGCAGCGAGCTCGGGCCCCGGCGGGCGCGCGAGCTGGTCGCGGAGCAGAGGGCAGACTTCGCCGGCGCGGCCCTCGTCCTCGGCGTGGCTGGAGCCGCCGAGGACCTCTCTGCCCTCCGGGCGGCCTGCGCCGGCGGTTCCGCGGTGGCCATGGAGGCCCTGGGCTGGCTGGGCCACGCCGACGCGGTGGAAGATCTCCTGGCCCAGCTCGGCGGGCCGTGCGCCCCCGCGGCGTTCGAGGCCCTCCAGCGCATCACCGGCGCGAGCCTCACCGAGGCGGATCCCGCCCCGGAGTACGAGCGCGGCAAGGGACCCTTCACCCAGAGCCAGGGGCCGGTGCCGCTGCCAATCCCGCTCTGCCCCGATGCAGAGGCCTGGCGCGCCTGGTGGCGGGAGCACGGCAAGGCGGCGCGCCGCAGCACCCGCTGGCGCTTCGGCCACCCCTGGTCGCCCGCCGACGACCTCGGGGAGATCGAGCTCGCACCCTCCACGCGGGGGACGCGGCACCTGGCGTTTCTCGAGCTGTGCGCGCGCACCGGCGCCACCGCTCCGCTCGACCTCGATGCTTTCGTCGCCAGGCAGAGGCGCGAGCTGACGGTGTGGGCGGAGCTCGCCGGGCGGGCCCGGGTCTCCGGGACCTGGCCGGTGAAGCTGGGGAAGTGACCATGCAGCTCCCCCCGCTCTCCAGCGCCACGGACGCCACCGTCGAGCTCCTCCCCCTGCTGGCGCCGGGAGGCGGAGAGGCGATCGTCGTGGTGGTGAAGCAGCGCTTCCGGGTGTCGCCGGCCGGCAAAGTGGAGCGGACCTCGGGCGCGAAGGTGAACGTCGCCGACGTGCCCTGGGACGAGGACGCGCCCGAGAAGAGCAGCGTGAAGCTCGCCGCGGACCTGTGCCTGGTGAAGCCCGCCACGGACGTGCTCGTCACCGGCTCGGCCATCGCGCCGGCCGGTGCCAGGGTGAAGCAGCTCGACGTCGTCCTGCGGGTGGGCGGCCTCCAGAAGATGGTCCGCGTGTACGGGCCCCGCATCTGGCGCCAGGGCGTGGTGGGCCTGACGCTCTCTCCTCCAGAGCCCTTCGAGTGGGTGGAGCTCCGCTGGGAGAATGCCTGGGGCGGGCGAGACGACAGCGATCCGAAGAAACCGCTGGAGGAGCCGCGCAACCCCGCCGGGCGCGGGCTGGCGCGCGATCCCTCGAAGCTTCTCCACCAGCTCGCCCCGTCCATCGAGGACCCGGCCCATCCGCTCGACGGGCGCTCCCCTGCGCCCGGGGGAGTCGGGCCCATCGGCCGCCACTTCATGCCGCGGCGTCGCTACGCCGGCACGTACGACGAAGCATGGAAGAAGAGCCGCATGCCGCTTCCGCCGCACGACTACGATCCGCGCTTCGAGCAGGTGGCTCCCCCGGACCAGATTGCCCAGGGCTACCTGCGCGGCGGCGAGCCGGTGGGGATCGCGAACGCCAGCGCCGAGGGGCCGTTCGCCTTCGAGCTGCCACGCCTCGCCTTCTTCGTCGGGGCCCGGCTCGACGGCCAGCTCCTCGAGCACCGGACCGCCATGGACACGCTCGTGCTCTACCCGGGCCAGCGCTCCTTCGAGATGACCTGGCGGGCAGCCGTCCCGGTGCCGCGCCGAGCCCGGCGGCTGGCGTCCGTCCAGGTCCACGAGAAGAGGGTCCTGTGATCTCCGCCCCGACTGCCGCCCGGAAGCCGGTGGAGGTGACGGGCTGGGCCGACACCACGGGCCGCGCTCCCCACGTGTTCGCCACCAGCGCCTGGAACGGCCTCGGCGCCACCCCCCATCAGATCTGGGCCTTCCGGCGAGCGGAACTGGCGGCCCACGCGGAAACACCCTTCAGGCTCACGGACGGCGAGCGCGCCACCATGCTCCACATCCGCACCCTGCCGCCGCGGGCACAGGGCGTGGACCGGCTGATGCCTGTCCTGCGCGCGCTGCTCGCCCCGCTCTTTTCCCGCGCCGCCTCGCTGGGTCAGCGCGCCCGGGTGGCGGTGGTGCTCGGTCTCTCCGAGCGGGTGGGAACAGCAAAGGCGGACCTGCGCCGCCTGGAAGCGGCGGCCGACGGCGATGCGCGGGCGGCCGGGCTCGAGCCGGCGGTGCAGTCCGTCCCGCGAGGCCACGCCGGTCTCGCCTTCGCGCTGCCCGGCGTCTGCGCGGCGCTTGCCGCGGGGCGCATCGAGGCCGCGGTGGTGGGCGGGATCGACAGCTGCTACGACGCCGAGACCGTGGACGCGCTGCTCACGGCCGGGCGCCTCTACGACGGGAAGAATCTGGACTCGTTCATCCCCGGGGAGGGCGGCGCCTTCCTGCTCCTGTCACGCGCGGACCTGGGCCGCCCGCTGCGCTGGAGCGCCACCGCCCGCCTCGATGCGGTTGCCTGGGCCGACGAGCCGGCCGCGGCTGACGCCGACGCACCCATCACCGGTGAGGCGCTCGGCCGCGCCGTGCGCGCCATCTGCGATCCGCTCGAGGCGGCGGGCCGGAAGGTGGACTGGTGGCTGTCCGACCTCACCCACGAGCGCGACCGGGTGCGCGAGTGGCAGCTCGTCCTTCCGCGGGCCATGGTGGGCGTGAGCGAGGGGGAGCCGATGCTGGAGCTCCTGTCGCCATTCCTCGGCGATCTCGGCGCGGCGGCCCTCCCCACCGCCCTGGTGCTCGCGACCGAGGGGTTCCTCCGCGGCGATCCTCCCGCGGCCCGGAACTGCCTGGCCTGCGCGTCGAGCACGGGTCCGACCCGCGGCGCCGTGCTTCTCTCCAGCGCGGTCGCGCCGGCGACGCCCACGTGACGCCCGGGGGACGGCGGAGCCGGGTTCCTTCTCACCCTGATCGCATTCTCCCGAGCCCCGCCAGGGCGTGCTTGTCAGTCCGGAGCGCCCGTGGCACCGTCCCCCGGCCGCGGGTTCCAACAAGACGAGGGGGTTCATGGGCGGACGAGTCGCAGCACCGGCCGGCCGGAGCAGCGCGTTGTGGATTCTCGCGCTCTGTGGCGCTTGGTTGGGCATGGGATGCGCGCGCGGGGTCCGTCCCCCCTGTGAGAACCCGCCACCGATCTATCTCCGGCTGGAGGGCGCTCCGCGTCTCAACCCCGACGAGCGCGGCCAGCCTCTCGTCACCCAGGTGCTGGTCTTCCAGACCCGCGGAGTGGCCCGGGCCGAGGCGGCCGACTTCAATGACCTGAGGACCCGGCCCCAGGAGGCCCTGGGCGACGAGCTGGTGAACGTGCAGGACACCACCGTGGAGCCCGGAGGCACGACGACGGTGGGCTACCGTCGCGACGCGAAGACCTCGGCGGTCGTGGTGATGGGCGTGTTCCGCGAGCCGACCTCCACCACCTGGCGGTCGGTGGCGCGCCTTCCCGCGGTGGACCCAGACCGGTGCAGCGACCAGCCTCAGCCGGTCAAGGAGACCCCTGGACCGGAGGACACGGTCCTGGTGTTCGGGCTCGACGACGTGCGGGTGGTCAACCGGACCCCGCCTCCGAAGAGGTGACAGAGGTGAGCCGGCCGCTCCAGCGCGTGGTCTGGAAGGAGGGGATGTTCATGTCCCCTCAGCACCTCCAGGCGCAGGACGCGTACCACGAGCTGCTCCTCACCGGACGGCTGTCGGCGCTCTCGCCCTACCCCTGGGGCGTGCTCCACGTGGAGGTGGACCAGGAGGCGCTCCGGGCCGGGCAGCTCCAGCTGCTGTCCTTCTCCGGCATCCTCCCCGACGGCACGCCGCTCACCTTCGACAAGGGACACCCCGAGGCTCCGCCGATCCGTCCGCTCGCCGACCAGCTCCGCCCCGGCGTGAAGAGCGTCGAGGTGTATCTGGGGGTTCCCAAGGAGCGCGACGGCCTGGAGAGCTACGCCCAGGACGCGAACCGCCAGAGCGCGGCCCGATTTCTGGTCTCGGAGCAGCCGGTGGCAGACCGGCTCTCCGTGGGCTCCATCGTCCCGGTGGCCTTCGCGCAGCGGAACACCCGGCTCCTGTTCGGGAGCGAGCCCCGCGACGACTTCGAGGCGCTGCAGATCGCCGAGGTGACCCGGGATGGGCTCGGGGCATCGGTGCTCGAGCCCGGCTTCGTCCCCCCCAGCCTTCGCATCGACGCCTCGCCCTGGCTGCTCGACGAGACGCGGAAGTGCCTCCAGATCATGCTCGGCAAGCAGCAGCAGCTCGCCGACGCGCGGAAGCACCGCGATGCCTCGACGGTGGAG
>DASXGF010000577.1:0-20677 GCA_036489275.1 Myxococcaceae bacterium
AGCGGCCTGCTGCTCGTCGCCGGCTACGTCGGCGCCAGCGCGGTCCTGATCGACAGCTACACGAACCACACCGCCCAGGTGGGCGGACCGAGGGCCTGAACGGAGAGCGGGAACCTCGGGGGGAACCCGGAGACGGCGGAAACGAGGCGCAGAACCCCTGTCCCCTCCTGCGCCTCTGACTCGTGGGGAGACCGCCGCCCTCCGGGCCCCAATTTTTGGAGCAGCTCCTCGCGAACGAGCGGCTGCCACACGAGGCCCGGGGTCGACCGCGACCGCCCCGGGCCTCGGCGTTTCCAGCGCCTAGAGGCGAACGCGGACCTCGTAGCGGCGGTTCTTCTGCTTCTTCGCCGCGGTGTCGTCGGGCTTCACCAGCATCGCGTCGCTGCCGCGCCCGAGCGCGATGATCTCGCCCTTGCCCACGCCCCGGGAGACCAGCTCGTTGACGATGGTCTGCGCGCGCTGCTCGCTCAGGGTCTTGTTCTTCGCCGCGTCCCCGCTCGAGTCGGTGTGGCCGCTGACCTCGAACTTGTAGGCATGGACGCCGGCCGAATCGAGCTGGTGCTTGGCGTCGACCATTGCGGCGGTGAGCTTCTTCAGCTTCGCGTCACAGCCAGGAGCGAGCTCGGCCGTGCCTGACTTGAAGCTGCACTGATTCTTCCGCGCCTCCTGGAGCAGCTTGTCGTTCACCCGCTTCTCCACCTCTCCCTTGCCCGCGCTGGCCGCCGCCTTGGAGAGCGAGTCGAACGGGCTCTGGGCGAGGGCGAGCGTGGGGAGGAGGAGCACCACGGCGAGGAGCATCGAGGACCGGTTCATGTCGCCGGGTCATAGACCGCGGATCGCCGGCGCAGACAGGACGGGCACGTGGGGTCGTGTACGGGAGGCGAGCCGCCCTTCCGACTCCCTGCGCCGGCCGGCTCACTTCGCCGGGACCGTGCCTCCGCCGGGATCTCGCCCGTTGCCTTCCTCGGGCTCGTCACCTGCCCGGTGCGGAACTTGATGGGTGACACGCTCGCGCGCGGTCTCCACCAGCACGTAGAGCACCGGGATGAGCAGGAGGTTCAGCACGGTCGAGAAGAGCATTCCGCCGAAGACCGCGGTGCCGAGCGACTGCCGGCTCACCGCACCCGCTCCGCGGGCCACCATCAGCGGAACGACCCCGAGGATGAAGGCGAACGAGGTCATGAGGATCGGGCGGAGCCGGACCTGCGCGGCATGCACCGCCGCTTCCAGCACGCTCTCCCCACGCTCGCGAAGCTGGTTGGCGAACTCGACGATGAGGATCGCGTTCTTGCTGGAGAGGCCGATCAGCATCACCAGACCGACCTGACAGAAGATGTCGTTGGCCAGCCCACGCGCCGCCTGGGCCAGCAGCGCCCCGAGGAGCGCCAGGGGAACGGCCATCATCACGATCAGCGGAAGCACAAGGCTCTCGTACTGCGCCGCCAGGACTAGGAAGACGAAGACGATGCCCAGGGCGAAGATGAAGACCGTCTGGCTCCCCGAGCGCAGCTGCTCCAGCGCGATGCCACTCCACTCGTAGCGCATGCCCGGCGGCATCACGCTCCTCGCCACCTGCTCCATCGCCTGGAGCGCCTCGGTGGAGCTGACGCCGGGGGCGGCCGCTCCCTGGATCTCCGCGGCCCGGAAGAGATTGAAGTGGGTCACCGCCTGCGGAGCGGTGCTACGCGAGGGCTGGAGCACCGTCCCGAGCGGGATCATCTGACCGGTCGCGCTGCGGACGTAGAAGGCAGCCAGGTCCGCCGGGTCGTTCCGGAACTGAGGCTCGGCCTGCACGTAGACCCGGTAGGTGCGGTTGTTGAAGTCGAAGTCGTTGACGTACGCGGACCCGACCAGCGCCTGCAGCGAGTCGAACACCGCGTTGAGCGGAATGTTCATCGCCTTGGCCTTCTCGCGATCAACCTGGAGCACGAGCTGCGGGTCGTTCACGCTGAAGGTGCTGAACACCGAGCCGGGGGCGAGCTTCGGTTCCTTCTGCGAGGCGGCGGAGATCTCGCGCACCGTGTCGGCCAGCTGCGGAAGGTCCCCGGTCTCCGTCTCCAGCTCGAACTGGAACCCGCCGATGCTCCCCACGCCCTGGATGGCCGGTGGATTGAAGGGGAGGACCAGCGCCGACTCGATGGAGGCGAACCGCTTGCGCACCCGGGGCAGCAGCCCGGCGAGGGTGGACTCCTTCTTCCGGCGCTCGTCCCAGGGCTTGAGGTTGACGAAGAGGATGCCGCGGTTCGGCCCGTTCCCGAGGAAGCTGAAGCCGCCGATGGCGAAGATGTCCTGCACCTCGTCGAATTCCTGCAGCGCCTTCTCCGCGCGGACAATCGTTTCCTTCGTCCATTCCAGCCCCGCCCCGTCGGGCCCCTGGACCGCGATGATGAAGTAGCCTTGGTCCTCCTCGGGGATGAACCCGCCCGGCACCGTGCGAAAGGCGAGATAGGTCCCCGCCAGCGCA
The DNA here is from genome assembly GCA_036489275.1 of Myxococcaceae bacterium. Classification (GTDB taxonomy): domain Bacteria; phylum Myxococcota; class Myxococcia; order Myxococcales; family Myxococcaceae; genus RPRB01. The sequence continues at coordinate 2,465 of DASXGF010000577.1, forward strand.
GCCAGCAGCACCGCGATGAACGCGAAGCGGTAGCGGAGCATCCGGTGGAGCAGCGCTCCGTACCCGGAGGACAGCCGCTCGAGGCCGTGATTCACCGCGGTGAAGAAGCGGCCCTGCCCGTGTGACTGCCGGAGGAGCAGCGCCGACATCGCCGGGGTCAGCGTCACCGACATGAAGAGCGAGAGCAGGACGCTGAAGGCCAGGGTGAGGCTGAACTGCTTGTAGATGCGACCGGTCACCCCCGGGAAGAAGGCCACCGGGACGAACACCGCGACCAGGACGAGCGTCGTCGCCACGACCGCACCGAAGACCTCGCCCATCGCCTCGCGCGCGGCGGCCCGGGCCTGCATCTTCTTGCTCTGGATGAAGCGCTCGATGTTCTCGATGACGACGATCGCGTCGTCCACCACCAGCCCCGTCGCGAGGGTGATGCCGAACAGGGTGAGGGTGTTGATCGAGAAGCCCAACGCCTTGGCGAAGGCGAACGTGCCGATCAGAGACACCGGGATGGTCACCGCCGGGATGACGGTGCTCCGGAGCGTCTGCAAGAAAACGAAGATGACGAGCACCACCAGGAGGATCGCGATCCCCAGGGTGAAGAGGACCTCCTTGAGCGACTCGCTCACCACCCGCGTGGTGTCGAAGGCGATGCGGAACTTCACCCCCGGCGGGAAAAGGCTGATCAGCCGGTCGAGCTCGGCGGTGACCGCCTTCTTCACCGCCAGGGCGTTGGCGCTCGGCAGCTGGTACACGCCGAGGCCCACCGCGCTCCGTCCGTTGAACCGGAGGAGGCTCGAGTAGTCCTGGGCGCCGAGCTCGGCGCGGCCGACGTCGCGAAGACGGACCAGCGTACCGTCCTGTCCTGTCTTGAGGACCAGGCCCTCGAACTCGGTCGGGGTGCTCAGCCGGCCCTTCGCCCGGACGCTGAACTGGTAGTTCCGGCCGGGGGTGGTCGGCGGCGCGCCGATGGCCCCCGCCGCGACGTTGACGTTCTGCTCCTGGAGCGCGCGAACGACGTCGTCGGTGATGAGCTGGACCCGGGCGAGCTTCGTGGGGTCCAGCCAGATCCGCATGCTGTAACGGCGCTCGCCGAAGATCCGCACGTCCGCCACGCCGTTGATCCGTTTGAGCGCGTCGCGCATGTACACGTCGGCGTAGTTGCTCAGGAACAGGTCCGAGTACTCGCCGTGCTCGGTGTACATCGCTCCGGCGAGCACGATGCTGCTCGAGGCCCGGTTGATGAGCACGCCGGTCTGCTTCACCTCGTTGGGCAGCTGGGCCAGCGCCGCCTGCACGCGGTTCTGCACGTCGACCGCCGCGGCGTCCAGGTTCCGGTCCACCTCGAAGGTGATGGTGATGGTCGAGGTCCCATCGTTCCCGGAGACGGACTGGATGTACCGCATCCCCTCCACGCCGTTGATCTGCTGCTCCAGCGGGACGGTGACCGCGGTCTCCACGACCTCGGCGCTCGCCCCGGTGTAGACCGCGCTCACGGTCACCTGAGGCGCGGCGAGCTGCGGGTAGCGCTCGATGGGCAGCGTGGGGATGGCGATGACCCCCAGGAGGAGGATGATCACCGAGCACACCCCAGCGAAGATCGGCCGGCGGATGAAGAAGTCGACGAACACCCGCTAGGCCCCCTGATCCTTGCTGGCCAGCTGCTCCGGCTGGAGCGGCGCGCCGTTGCGGACGAACTGGACGCCGGAGATGACCACCTGCTCGCCGTCCTTGAGCCCTCCGGTGACCACGTAGTCGTTGCCTACCACCTCGCCCAGCTGCACCGGCCGCTGCTCCGCAACCAGACCCGGAGACTTCCCGTCGCCCTTCCCCGCCACGTAGACGAACGGCTGACCGCCCTGGCGGACGATCGCGACCACCGGCACCACCAGCGCCTTTTGCTGCCCGTAGACCAACCGCACCCGGACGTACTGCGAGTAGCGCAGGCCCTGCGTGTTCTCGAACACCGCCTTCACCAGGACGGTCTGCGTGGCCGCGTCCACGGTGGGCGCGATGAAGTTCACCGGCGCCGCGACGACCGGCTTGTCGTCCGCCCCGAGCACCTGGACGATCGTCGTGGTGTCGAGGCGCGGCGCGAGCAGCAGCGGGACGCTGACGTACGCCTCGAGCCGGCGGTCCTGGGTGAACTGGGTGATGACCGTCTGTGGATTGACCAGGTCCCCCACCTTCACCGGGAGGTCGCCCACGATGCCGTCGAAGGGCGCGGTCACCCGGTAGTAGCTGCTCTGGACCGACTGCGCGCGAAGCTGGCTCTCGGCCGCCGAGAGGTCGGCATGCGCGGACGCACGCTGGGCGGCGGCCTGGTCGTACTCCTGCTGGCTCACCACGCCGCTGGGAACGAGCTTGGAGATGCGCTGGTAGTTCGTCTCCGCGAGCTGCAGCGCCGCCTTCCGCGCTTCCACCGTGGCCCGCACGTTGGCGGTGACGGCCGCCTGCTGCGAGACGTCGAGCTGCACGAGGGTGGCCCCGGCCTTCACTTGCTGGCCGGGCTTGACCGGGACGCTGCCGACCACTGCCGTGACCTGCGGCCGGAGGGTCACCGCGTTGCGCGAGTTGAGGCTGGCGATGAAGTCCGAGCTCTGCTTCACCTCCTGCGGCGTCACGGTCATCAGCTTGACCTTCGCCGCGGGAGGACCGGGCGGCGCCTTCTTGCCTCCGCAGGCCAGGAGGCCGAGCAGCAGCAGGCTGGAGGCGAGTCGGCGCATGAGCTCCTCGAGTCCCCCGCAGCTACCTCATCTTCACCACGGGACGCACCCTGGTTGCGGCGACTGACCGTTGCGACTGCAGCGGTCAGTCGTTTACCGGGGCGAAACATGGGGCAGCGGCCCCGGTACCGGCACGACGCATCGCGTTCGATGCCATCGGACCTGCATCGCCGCCCGGGTCAGGAGCGTGCACCTGTCGGGCCTCGCGGGGTGGCGGCATGGCCGGGAAGACGTCCGGCACTGGACGCGGGCGCTCCGGTCACGCCGACGCCGCGGCGACGAACTGACTCGCCCAGCGAGCGACGCCGAAGATGCTTTCCTGCGGATTCACCCCCAGCGCGGTGGGGAACACCGAGCCGTCCACCACGAAGAGGTTGTCCATCCCGTGGTAGCGGAGCGTGCTGTCCACCACCGAGGTCCGTGGATCCCCGCCCATGGCGCAACCGCCCATCTGGTGCGCGGTGGCCACCCGCACCCGTCCCGGCTCCCACGGCGCGGCATCCATCGCCGCGTCGACGTCAGCCAGCTTCTCGATGCGCACCGGTCGGGCGTGCAGCGAGCGCACCTCGTGGGCACCGGCGGCGAACTGGATGCGCGCCATCTCCTTGCACGCCGCCTTGAAGGCCTCGAAGTGGAAGGGCCGGAGCGGATAGTCGATGGAGACCCGCCGCTCGGACGGATCGCGCAGCTTGATCGTCCCACCCACGTCGTCGGGCATGAGCCCGTCGTGGCAGATGGCGATGGTGCTCTGGGTGTAGGGCAGCGTCTCGAGCAACGCTTGATGGCTCTCACCGAAGCCCGGGAAGACCGAGGCCGCGATGAGCGGCATGATCGGCGGGACCTCGAGGAGGAAGCCCAGCTTCCCCGGTCCCCGCTCGCTGAAGTGGTGCGAGTAGGCGGACTGGGGCGCGCCGCTCCAGGGGTAGACCGGGTCGGGCATCAGCGCGCTCATGATGACCACCGGGTGGAGGAAGAAGCGCTTCCCCACGTTCCCGTTCCCATCGAGCCCGGAGCGAAGGAGGAGCGCCGGCGAGTTGATCGCCCCGCCGCACACCGCCACCGTCCTTCCCTTCACGGTGAGGGTCACGCCCGTCGGCCGGTCGGTCTCCGGGTCGAGCAGGTCCGCCTCCACCCCGTCCACCCGCCGGGTGCCGACCAGGAGCCTCCGGACCGAGGCGTTGGCGTACACCGTCATCCCCTTCTCCACCGCGTCGGGGATCAGCGTCACGAGCATCGACATCTTCGCGTCGAGCGGGCAGCCCAGACCGCAGTAGCCGAGGTTGGCGCAGTTGTTCACGTTCCGCCGGACGAGCCCGCGCGAGTAGCCGAGCCTCCCGCACCCGTCCCAGAGCACCTTGTTGTTGGAGTTCATCCGCTCCAGCGGCCACTCGGCGATGTGCAGCCGCTTCTCGATGGCCTCCCAGTGCGGGGCGAGGACCTCCTCGGACAGACCCTTCACCCCGTGCCGGTCGCGCCAGTGGTCCAGCACGCGCCGCGGAGTCCGGAAGGAGGTGCACCAGTTCACGGTCGTGCCGCCGCCCACGTTCCGGCCCTGGAGGATGAGAATCGACTGGTCGTCCGTCGCCCGGTTGCCCATCTCCTGGTACAGCCGGGGATAGGAGTGGTCCTCGCGCCCGTCGAAGCTGCGGCGGGTCCAGTAGCCCCCCTCCTCGAGCATCACGACGTCGAGGCCGCGGGCGGTGAGCCGCTCGGCCAGCACCGAGCCGCCGGCGCCAGACCCCACCACCACCACGTCGCAGTGGACGGTGGTGTTCACCAGGGTGTCACGGCCGCCGAGGATTCGCCCGGCCGGGATCATGGCAGCGGCTCCCCGTGCCACACGCCGTTTCCGTCCGGGCGCGGCTCGTCCCCTCCCCGCCACTCGGGGAACGTCGGGCCGAGTCCGAAGATTGCCGGTGGGCCGTCGTAGCCGGTGGACGGCCAGACGGTCGGCGACTGGTAGTAGCCGGCGATCACCAGGGTGCGGAGCGCGGCGTAGCCGGTGCGGCGGAGGGCGATGCTGCTGTCCCGCCACTCGGAGAGCACCCTGTCCTGCTCGGCACCGTCGAGCCGGGTGAAGGGCCGCGTCCGCCCGCCGAAGAGGAAGCCGGCGAGCCCGTTCTCGAAGAGGCCCAGGAGCTGCTGGAGCTCCTTCTGCGCGCTCGCCTCGACGCGGGCGGCGATGCGGTCCGCGGCCCGGGCCACGCCCACCTGGTCCACCGTGGGCCAGCCCTTGCGCGGTCGCACCATCCTGCGGCTCACCGCGTCCAGCACCGCGAACTGGGCCGGGGTGAAGACCAGGAGCCCATCGGCGGGGAGGGCGACCACGGTGCCGCCGCGCAGGGCGAGGAATCCGGCACCCCCGGCGGCGAGCAGCGCCCCACCCAGCAATCCCCGCTTCACGAGGGACCGCCGGCTCAGGCCCGCCGGGGCCGGTTCGGGATGAGGGACGTCCATGGCGGCCCGCCACTCTAGGCGGGGCGTCACCCGCCCGCCATGCGGCGCCGGCCGTTCTCGACACCGAACTGCGCCACGTCTAAATGGACGGGAGCATGAGCAAGACGCTCGCGATGATCATGGCCGGAGGCGCAGGGACGCGGCTCGAGCCGCTCACCCGCGAGCGGGCCAAGCCCGCCGTCCCCTTCGGTGGCCGCTTCCGCATCGTCGACTTCGTCCTGTCGAACTTCGCCAACTCGGGTGTGCTGAAGATGAAGGTGCTCACCCAGTACAAGTCCGACTCGCTCAACAACCACCTCTCGCGAGCCTGGCGGCTGAGCAGCTTCCTCGGCCAGTTCGTGGACGTGGTGCCCGCGCAGATGCGGACCGGGCTCGACTGGTACAAGGGCAGCGCCGACGCGATCTACCAGAACCTCAACCTCATCACCGACGAGGAGCCGGACCAGATCTTCGTCTTCGGCGCGGACCACGTGTACCGCATGGACGTGTCGAAGATGCTCGAGTACCACGCGAAGTCGCGAGCGGATTGCACCGTGGCCGCCATTCCCGTCCCCATCGAGGAGGGGCGCGACTTCGGCATCATCGACGTGGGACCGGACGGGCGGATGCAGGGCTTCCTCGAGAAGCCCAGGAACCCACCGCCGATGCCGGGAAATCCGAAGATGTGCCTGGCCTCGATGGGCAACTACCTCTTCGAGACCGAGACGCTGGTCCAGGAGGTGGTGCGCGACGCGGCCAACGACCAGAGCGCGCACGACTTCGGCAAGAGCATCATCAGTGAGCTGTACAAGCACGCCCGCGTGCAGGTGTACGACTTCGCCGAGAACACCTACCCCGGGCAAGAGCCGAAGGAGCGCGGCTACTGGCGCGACGTCGGGAACATCGACGTCTACTTCCGCGCCAACATGGACCTGGTGGAGGTCGATCCGATCTTCAACCTCTACAACGACCGCTGGCCCATCTACACGCAGACCCGCGCGTCGCCGCCGGCGAAGTTCGTGTTCAACGACGTGGAAAACGAGCGCGTCGGCTACGCCACCGACAGCCTGGTGTGCGACGGCTGCATCATCTCCGGCGGCCACGTGCACCGGAGCGTCCTGAGCCCGAAGGTGCGCATCAACTCGTTCTCCGAGGTGAGCGAGAGCATCCTCTTCGAGAACGTCACCGTGGGCCGGCGCTGCCGGATCCGCCGTGCCATCGTGGACAAGAACGTTGAGATCCCCGCCGGGATGACCATCTGCTACGACGAGGCCGAGGACCGGCGCCGGTTCCACGTCACCCCCGAGGGAGTGGTGGTGATCCCCAAGGGGATGAAGGTCGCGAGCTCCGAAGAGGGCTAGCGGAGCCGGTTGAGCACCCAGGCCAGCACCGACAGGACGATCGACACCAGGAGCATCGAGACGATCGGGACGTACACCCGCCCCCGTTCGCCCTCCCAGCGAATGTCGCCGGGGAGCCGCCCGAACCACGACAGCGCGCCGCTCCAGACGAGGAGCCCGGCCACCACCAGGCCGAGCCCGAGGACGACGAGCAGCAATCCGGGACCGCGGTCGCTCACGACCATTCTGGTCTAGCGTGACTGCGCGTGCTCTCGCCAGACTCCCAGCCGCGCCCTGGGCGCCTCGCATGGCTCGTGCTCGCGGCGCTCTCCGCGGGGTGCAGCGCGCCGCTCCTCCCGGTGTTCACCGCCTCCGGCGATGCGCCGAGCCGCACCGGTCTCACCCCGCTCGGGGAGGGCGCGGTGTTCGGGAACGACGCCGGCCGGGTCATCCGCCTCGACGGAGCCGGACGGGTGGTGTGGACCGTGGAGACCGGAGCGGAGGTCGAGCTCCCGGCGGCGGTCACCGACGATGGCGTCGTGGGCGTGCTCGGCGGTGGAGACACCCTGGTCGCGCTCGAGGCCGAAACCGGTCACGAGCTGTGGCGCGCGGGCGGTCAGCCGCCGGTCGCCGCGCTCGCCGCGGTGGGCGGCCGTCTCCTCCTCCTCGGGAAGGAGGGCGAGCTGCGCTCCTTTCCCGGACGCACCGGCGGGCTGCCGCTCCGCCGCGGATGGAACACCTCGCTCGGCCTGCGCGGGCGCACCCCACCGCGGGGGCTCGTGGCCCTCGAGCGGAACGTCCTGGCGATCGGCCCGGCGGCGGTCCTCCTCCTCTCGCCCGAGGATGGAGCGCTCCGCTGGAGGGCGCCGGCCCACGACCCGACCGGCGCGGTCCTCGAGGCGGATGCGCTGTGGGTCGCCGAGCAGTCCGGACGTCTCCTGGTGCTCGATCCGCGCACCGGCGTGCAGCGGCGGGTGGTCCCGCTCGGCCAGCCGGTCATCTCTCCCCCCACCGCCGCGCTGGGGCGGATCTGGGTCGGGCTCGAGGACCGCTCGCTGGTCGGCGTGGACGCCCACGGCCAGCAGCCGCCCTTTCGTGCGGCGCTCCCGGCGGCGCTGGTGGGCGGAGTGGCCGAGTGGCAGGACCGGGTGCTCGTGCCCACCGCAGGCCGCGAGGGGCGGCTGCTCGCCATCGACCTCGCCCGTCCCGGCTCTCCTGCGACGGCGCGAGTGGACAGCGCGCTCCGGAGCCGCCCGCTGGTCCGGGGGACCGTGGCCTGGGTGCTCGCTGCCGACGGGCGGGTGCTCGGGTTCCGCCTCCGCTGAGGGCGCTAGCGCCGGAGGAACGCGAGCCGGACCCCGAGGGCGACCAGCACCATCACGAGCGCCTGACCCGGACCGGGCGCGACGACCAGCGCCGCCGCGGCGCCGAGGTACGTGCCGAACGTGGCCGCGTCGAACAGGTTCCAGGGGGCCCAGTGCATGGCCGCCCGCTGTAACCGCCTCTGGAAGCGGACGCACCGTCTCGTCCCAAACTGCGCACTTGCCACGGCCCACTGTGCCGGGATGGGCGGATCTGCCGCTACAAGTCGGGGGAGTGTCCCGGGTCCTCATCGTCTCCAACCGGCTGCCGGTGACGGTCCGCGCGGACGCGGACGGAGTCGAGGTGCAGCCCAGCGTCGGGGGCGTGGCCACCGGGCTCCGCGGTCCGCACGAGACTTCCGGCGGCGTGTGGATCGGCTGGACCGGGCTGGCGGAGCCGCTGCCAGAGAAAGAGGCCGCGGTCCTCGACGAACGCCTCGCGGCGATGCGCCTGGTCCAGGTGCCCCTCTCCGCCGAGGAGGTGCACCGGTACTACGAGTCGTACTGCAACGGCGTCCTCTGGCCACTGTTCCACTACTTCGCCAGCGAGCTCCCGCTGGAGATCGAGGGCTTCGAGGATTACGAGCGGGTCAACCGTCGCTTCGCCGACGCGGTCGTCGCGCGCCACCAGCCCGGCGACCTGATCTGGGTGCACGACTACCAGCTGATGCGCGTGCCGGCGCTGGTCCGCGCCCGGATTCCGGACGCCCGGATCGGCTTCTTCCTCCACATCCCGTTCCCCTCGTCCGAGACCTTCCGCGTCCTTCCCCAGCGACAGCAGATCCTCGAGGGCCTGCTCGGAGCCGACGTGATCGGCTTCCACACCGCGGCGTACGTCCGGCACTTCTCCTCCTCGGTGCTCCGGACGACCGGCTCGTGGACCGACGTGGACCGCATCCCCTGGCGCGGCCGTGAGGTCCGGCTCGGAGTGTTCCCGATGGGGGTAGACGCGGCCCACTGGCGGGAGCTGGCGGGTGATCGGAAAGTTTTGGAGGAGCTCCGGACCCTCCGCGCCGAGCCCCAGCAGCTGCTGGTGGGCATCGACCGGCTCGACTACACGAAGGGGATCACGCGGCGGCTCCTCGCCTACGAGCAGCTGCTGCTCCGCCAGCCGCAGCTCCACGAGCACGTGCGCCTGGTGCAGGTGGCGGTCCCGTCGCGGACGGGAATCGGCGCCTACCAGGACGTGCGCGAGGCGGTGGAGGCCGTGGTGGGGCGCATCAACGGGCGCTTCGCGACCTCGACCTGGTCACCGGTGCGGTACCTCGCCCGGAATCTGGGCGAGCAGGAGGTCACCGCGCTCTACCGGGCTGCCGACGTGCTGGTGGTCACGCCCATCCGGGATGGGATGAACCTCGTGGCCAAGGAGTTCATCGCCGCCCGCACCGACGGCGACGGCGTGCTGGTCCTCTCCGAGTTCACCGGGGCGGCCGCCGAGCTGGCCGAGGCGCTGCTGGTCAATCCCTACGACCTCGAGGGCACGGCGGACGCCCTGTCGCGGGGCCTCCTGATGGAACCGGGGGAACGCCGCCTCCGGATGGCCGCCCTTCGTGTGCGGGTGGAGACCTACGACGTGCACCGCTGGGCGCGCGAGTTCCTCGAGCTCCTGGGCTCGGACCTCGAGCCGCCGCACGGGCTCCGGCCCTCGCCTCACTCCGCCCTCTCCGCCGCCCAGGCACGCATCCGCGGGGCGGCCTCGGCGACGCTGTTCATCGACTACGACGGGACGGTGGTGGAGTTCGCCCGCACCCCGGACCTGGCGGTGCCCGACTCCGGGCTCATCGCGCTGCTCGACGCGCTGGCGCACCGCTACGTCGTGCACGTGGTCAGCGGGCGGCGTCGGGACACGCTGGAGCGCTGGCTGGGAAACCTGCCCATCGGGCTGCACGCCGAGCACGGTTACTGGTCGCGGATGCCCGGCGAGCGCTGGCATGGCGCGGTCGTCGACCCGAGCAGCTGGCTCCCCCAGGTCAGGGTCATCCTCGAGGAGTACGCCGCGCGGACCCCCGGCGCGCTGGTGGAGGAGAAGACCGCCGGGCTCGCCTGGCACTACCGGGCCGCCGACCCCGAGTACGGAGCGGCGCAGGCCGGCGACCTCCTGCTCCACCTGGCCACGCTGCTCTCCAACGCGCCCGCGGAGGTGCTCACGGGAGAACGGGTGGTGGAGATCCGCCCACAGGGCGTGAACAAGGGCCAGGTGGTGCCGGCGGTGCTGTCCCGCGCCCCGCACGGCACCCTGGCAGCGGCGATCGGCGACGACAGGACGGACGAGGACCTCTTCGCGGCCCTACCGCCCAACTCCATCTCGGTCCACGTCGGACCGGCGGCGAGCCGCGCCGAGCTCAGGGTCCGTAACGTCACCGAGGCGCGGGCCTTCCTCCGGGGGCTGCTGGAGCCCCCTCCCTGAGGAAGCGCTGTAGCGCGGGTCACTCCGGCATCGTCCGGCCCGAGCCGCCCATCTCGAACGGGAGGTCTCGCATCTTGGGCAACCCGTCTTCCATCCGGAGCGCGTGCTCGCCGTAGTTCAGGTGGAACTGGGGATCGAACGGGAAGCCGGGGAGGACGCCGGCGTGGACGTCCACCAGCCCCCAGCCGGGGTGCTCGGTGAAGAGGTGCCCTCCGCAGCGGGTGCACCACTTCCGGACGTTGCGCTCGCTCTCGATGTAGGCGCCGACCAGCTTGGCGCCCCGGGTGATGCTCAGAGCGAAGCGCTGCCAGAGGGTGAAGGCGCTGACCGGGCTGGCCGACCACTTCCGGCACCCGATGCAGTGACAGAAGCCCATCGCCGCTGGCCTCCCGTCGATGCGCAGCTCGATGGCTCCACAGGAGCAGCCGCCCACGTACGCGTGCTCGATCATCGGTCCCTTCCGACGCCCCTCCAGACCGTGGATGGCGGGGCCCGACGCCCGTTGCGCCAGGGCGAGCTGTGCGACGCCGATGCGGGCGAACTGTGCTGTCGTCCCCGGGGTGCGGAGGTGGTCAGCACGTCTCGGCGGTGGCGGGGGCCGGGCCTGACGCAGGCGGGCGTGACTCAGCTCAGCGGGATCTGCTTCGCGTACTTCGCGAGCCACTGGCGGAAGGTGTGAAGCCCTGGGTACAGCGCACGGGCCTGCTCCACCGGGCGCGCGCCGCGGAACTCGTGCTCGAAGTCGTGCTTGTACTGGAACATGTTCCCCAGGTCGTCCGCGCCGGGGAAGCCGAGCTTCCGGTAGGCGTCGAACGACACGGCCTCGTAGCGCACCGGCTGGCCGAGGGCGGTGGACATCTCCGCCGCCATCTGGGCGCCGGTGAGGTGCTCGCCGGCGATGCCGACGGTGCGACCGATCAGCTCCTGGCCGCGGGTGAAGACGCCGTAGGCGCATGGCCCGATGTCCTCGGCGGCGATGCCGGGGAGCTTCATGTTCCCCATGGGCAGCACGAGGGCCAGCTGGCCCGAGGCGTCCTTCTTCGGGCCCGCGCCGAAATGGATGAAGTTGTCCCAGTAGAACGAGGTGAGGAGCAGGGTGTGCGGGACCCTCGCCTCGGCGAAGACGGCGTCCGCCTCGCCCTTCCCGTCGAAGTGGGGAACCTTGTACTTGCCGTGCAGCGTCGGCATCCGGTCGTCGGAGAGCGGGACCTTGAGGCGGGTGTCCTCGAGGGTGGACCAGATCACGTGCCGCACGTCCGCGCGCGCGGCGGCCTGGGCCATCGCCCGGGCCTGAGCGATCTCCCGGTCGGCCGAGAAGTGCTCCCAGAAGTTGGTGACGCAGAAGACGCCCGTGGCGCCGGCGAACGCGCGGTCGAGGCTGGAGGGATCGTCGGCGTCCGCGGCCACGACCTCGGCGCCCTGGGTGGCGAGGGCGCGGGCCTTCTCCGAGTCCGGCTTGCGGGTGATGGCGCGGGCGGTGAAGCGCTTCTGCGGATCCTGGAGGATGGCGCGGACGAGGCCACTGCCCTGTGCGCCGGTGGCGCCCACCACTGCGATGACTGGCTTCTTCGATGCCATGACGCTCTCCTCGCCGGCCCGGCACGAGACCACCTCGTCGGGGGGCCGTCGGTTGGGGGCGGGCATAACATCGCCCGGTCGGGGTCGCTGGCGAAGGCGGCCCGCGAGCTTTCGGTGGAGCACACCACCGCGAAAGACGTGACGAAGGGGCTACGCCGGCTGGAGGAACCGGGCGATGACCCGCTTGAGCCCCACGGTGCGGAAACGAACCGTGAGCTTCGCGTTCGGGCCCGAGCCGTCGCAGGCCATCACCTCGCCCTCGCCGAACTGGGCGTGGCGCACCCGCATCCCGATGACCGAGCCTTCCTCCATGTACGCCGCGTCCTGGGCGTAGCTCCGGTCGATGCGCGGCCCGGTATCGTCGTACCGGGGCCGGCGCTCGGCGCGTCCGTACGACGGCTCGGGCGCCCGGGTACGGAGCTCGGGCTGGAAGTCGAACAGCTCCTTCGGCACCTCCCGGAGGAACCGCGAGGGCGGGTTGAACCGCAGCTCCCCGAAGAGCGACCGGGCCTGGGCCAGCGAGAGCAGGAGCCGCTTTCGCGCCCGGGTGAAGCCGACGTAGCAGAGCCGCCGCTCCTCCCCCATCTCCTCGTCGTCGCCGAGCTCGTCGAGCGCCCGCTGGTGCGGGAAGACGCCGTCCTCCATCCCCGGGAGGAACACCGCGTCGAACTCGAGGCCCTTCGCCGCGTGGAGGGTCATCAGCGAGACCCGTCCCTCCCCGGCCTCGGCGTCGGCCTCGGCCACGAGGCTGATCTGCTCCAGGAACGCCTGCAGCGGAGGCGCCTCCGCCTCGAGCGCCTCGGGACCGGGTGGCGGCCGCGCGGCGCGCTGGAGGTCGTACTCCTGGGCCGCGCCGACGAACTCACGGAGGTTCTCGGCCCGGCCGAGCGACTCGTCGTCGCCCGCCTCCATCAGCGACTCGACAAGGCGCGTCTCCTGGAGCATCCGCTCCAGTGCGGCAGCGGACGACGGCGCCTCCACCGCGAACTGCACCAGCGGCTCCATCAGGCTCCGGAACCCGCGGAGACGCTTCTGGGCGGTGGGCTGCAGCGTGGGAATGGACTCCACCTGGTCCAGCGCCTCCCAGAGCGAGATGCCCTGGTCCGCCCCCCAGGCGCTCAGCCGCTCCTGCGTGGTGTCGCCGATGGCCCGCGCCGGCACGTTGATGACCCGGAGCAGATCCGCGTCCGAGCGGGGATTGGCCATCAGCCGGAGGTACGAGGCGGCGTCCCTGATCTCCGCCCGCTCGTAGAAGCTCCGTCCGCTCACCAGCGTGTACGGGACGCGGGCCAGCCGCAGCGCCTCCTCCAGCACGCGGCTCTGGGCGTTGACGCGGAAGAAGACGGCCACCTGGTCGTAGGAGACGAAGTCCTCCCGGTGGAGTGCGTGAATGCGCCGGGCGATCTCGTGGGCCTCCTCGCGCTCGTCGCGGGAGATGAGGAGGTGGAGCTGCTCACCCTTCGGCCGATCGGTCCACAGCCGCTTCGGCATCCGGCGCGGGTTCTGGGCGATGACCGCATTCGCCGCGTCGAGGATGTTGCCGTCGCTCCGGTAGTTCTGCTCCAGCTTGACCACCCGCGCGCCGCGGTAGAGGTCCGGGAACTCGAGGATGTTGCTCACCTCGGCGCCCCGCCAGCGGTAGATGGACTGGTCGTCGTCGCCCACCACGACGAGATTGGACTCCGGCGGCGGCGCCACGAGCTTCAGGAGCTCGTACTGCACCGGATTGGTGTCCTGGAACTCGTCCACCAGCACGTGCTGGAAGCGCGCCCGGTACTTCTCCAGTGCCTCGGCGTCCTTCCGGAGCAGCTCCACCAGCAAGAGGAGGAGATCCCCGAAGTCGACGGCGTTCGCCGCGCGGAGCAGCTTCTGGTAGGCCCGGTAGGCGCGCTGCACAGCCAGGCCGCGGTAGTCGTCCGCGGAGACCTGCTCCAGGTCCGGAACGCGGCCGGCGTTCTTCTCCACGTCGATGCGCCGGAGCACGTCGCGGGGATTGAGCACCGGATCCACGCGCTCCTCGCGCATCGCCCGCTTCACCAGCTGGAGCTGGTCACTGTCGTCATAGATGACGAAGGAGCGGGTGAGGCCGACCTTCTCCGCCTCTCGCCGGAGGATGGTGGCCGCCGCGGAGTGGAAGGTGGAGACGTTGAGGTCCGAGGCCCAGGGCCCGAGCAGCGCCTCGAGGCGGTCACGCATCTCGCGAGCGGCCTTGTTGGTAAAGGTCACCGCCAGGATCCGCCACGGCGGCACCCGGCGAGCGAGGACCAGGTGCGCCACGCGGCGGGTGATGACCCGCGTCTTTCCCGATCCGGCGCCGGCCAGGACGAGGAGCGGTCCGTCCCCGTGAAGGACGGCCTCGCGCTGGGGTGGGTTCAGATCCTCGAGGAGCTGTTCTGCAGACTGGAGCGGCGACGGCCCGGACATCGGAGCGAGGCACCCTCGCATTCCTTCGCCCCGGATCCAAGACGGCTACGGCTTGCCGCCCCGGCCCGGCGCGAGCTTCGAGAGGAGCGAGGCGAGCAGCCCGGATGGCTTCACCGGCTCGCAGCGGCAGCGTGCGTCGGGAGGAACGCCCCGGAGAACCTCCTCCACGTGACGGCCACATCCGCTGTAGGTCGCCTTGCCGCAGGCGCGGCAGGTCACTCGGGTACACATGCGTTCGTTCTCTCCGAGACGCGCTCCGGATTCAATGGCCACCCGGGGCGTCGTCGACCGGGGTCGTGACCCACGGGGCAACCGCCAGGCAGGCCGCCATCACCAGATAGCCGATGGCCCAGGGCCAGGCCGGACGGAGCGAGAGCACCGTGTCCGAGGGCGTCCAGCGGTAAGAGTGGACCAGGCCGACGGCCGACAGCACGGCCCCGCCGAGACACCATGCGGCCGCCTGCCGGAAGCGGCGCTCGATGATGCAGACCGTCGCCGCCGCGAGCACGACGCTGCTCAGGATGAACCCCTGCTCGAGGCGCAGCGCCCCGTCCATCCAGATGTCGGACCGGAGGAAGGTGGCGAGCAGCTCGGGGGAGAAAGGGGGGCCGCCGGGGAGGCCGAGGCCGGCGGCGTGGAGCCCCGACTTGGCCATGTACACGCCCCAGGCGGCGAGGCTCGGCAGCAGGCCCACCACCACCGCCGGCGCATGGGCGCGCGGTGTCGCCTGGAACGCCTGCGCCCCCATCACGATGCCGATCCACAGGACGATGGCCATGCCCGCGTCGATCGGAACCGCCCAGGCGATCCACCGGACCGTCCCCGTGATGCAGATGAGGGTGATGAAGGCGCCGTTGAGCACCGAGTAGCCGGCGCGCGCCCCGAGCGCCTTCCACCCCGGATGGCCGATGTAGATGGTGGTCGGAAAGCACGAGCCGAAGGCGCAGGCGGCCAGCGTTCCGACGCCGTTCACCGCGAGCGAGATGCCGGTGGGGTACTCGTCTCCGGCCGCGCGGGCGGATTCGATGTTCTCGATCGAGCCCATCGTCGCGAAGAGGCCCATCGGGAGGATGACCGAGAAGTACGCCGCCCAGAATCCGCCGCCGAACGACTCGGCCAGCGCGCCGAGCACCGGCACGGGAGGATGGAACGCCGGTCCGGGCGGCGTGCCGCCCGCGGGCGCGAGGCCGGTGAGCCAGGCAAAGCAGGTGCCGAGGGCGATGGCCACCAGCCCACCGGGAAGGCCACCACGGAAACGGACCCGGCCGAAGTACACGACGAGGATGATGGCCAGCGTGCCGAGCCCGATGATCGGCCGGGCATACGCCCGGAAGAGGAACCCGATGGCAATGAAGGTCAGCGCGATGCCGGCGAGCGTGGAGAGCAGCGCCGCGCGAGGAGTGGAGCTCCGGACGCGCTCGGACACCGTGCTCCCCAGCAGCTCGATGGCCCCGGAGCCGAAGCAGGCCACCAGGCCCGCGTGCCACGCCACCTGGGCCGGGTCCGTGGCGCCCGCCGCCTCCGCCGCCAGCTTCGCCGGGAGCATCACCAGGAAGACGTGGGCGAAGAGCGAGACGGTGTTGATGCCGTAGGGCAGCGCGCAGACGTCGTGCCGGCCGGTGGAGCGGGCGAGCCGCATCGCCTGCCAGGCGTAGAAGAGGTTGCCGACGAGAATCGAGACCGCGGCCCCGGGCAGGATGCGCCCGTAGACCAGCGCGTCGGGGAAGCCGAGCACCGCCCGGCACAGCTCGGACAGCACCAGCAGCTGCACCAGGTTGTCCAGCGCCAGGCCGAAGAACCCGTCGACGTCCCCGCGCACGAACCAGCGCATCTGGCCCATCGGTGCCGCATCGTCGCACGCGCTGCCACCCGCCGACGGGGATTTTCGCGCTCCGTCGCGAGGATGTTCCGCGGTCAGCGCACGGCGGCGTCTGCTGCTGGCCCGGTGAGCCGGGGCAGCACCTCGTCGGCCACCGCGGCCACGCGCGCCGCCAGGGCCTGCGCCTCGACGAGGAGCTGCTGCTTCCGGGCCGAGCGATTGCCGAGCACGAAGAAGAGCCGGGCATCCCGGATGGCCTCCGCCCTCCGCGCGACGAAGCGGCGGGTGAAGAGCGCCAGCGGCAGCGCCAGGACGGCCAGTCCCACTCCCCACCAGGGTCCGAGCCAGAGCCCGACGCCGACCGCGAGCGCCGCCACGTAGAGGGGTCCGAGCACCAGAGCACTCAGCAGCTTCACCGTGGCCACCATGTCCGGCTCGGTGTGCGCCAGGCGCAGCGCGAGCCGCGTGCCCAGGACCGGAAGCGCGAACACCACCACCCCGAGCGCGGCCAGCGGCAGCCCGAACACTAGCGCCACCACGTTCCGGAGGACGAAGCGCAGCACGGTCCAGGGGCGGTACCGGATGCCCAGGTCGTTGGCCTCGGCGCGGGTGAGCGCGAGCCGACGCTGGAGGGCGAGCACCTCGCCGGAGAGCTCGGCGGCACGCTCCGGCTGCTCCGCGCGGAGCAGCGCGAGTCCCCGTGCGAAGAGCCGCTGCCGCTCGGCATCCCGCGCCGGCGCGTCGGTGGCGAGGACGTAGAGCGCATCGGCGGCCTCGATGAGCGGCAGGTCCTCCCAGGCCGCGAGCTCCAGGGTGTGCGCGCGCAGCGCTGCGGCGATCCGCTCGGTGAGCGCCCGGACCTGCTCGGACTCGGCGGGCCCCGGCGAGGACTCGAAGGCCGGGCCGAACTCGACGCGCACCCGGCTGCGAAACCTCCCCTTCTTGGCGTAGGTGAGCCCGAGCGGGACGATCTTGACGGGTATCCCCGCCTGGAGCGCCAGACGGGCCGCGCCGGTCTTCAGCGATCCGAGCGAGGGCTCGGAGTGGCTCCGTCCCTCGGGGAAGAGCGCGACGGCCCGTCCCTCGCCGAGGCCGCGGGAGGCGGCGCCGAGCGCCTCGAGGTTCTCGCGCATCCGTGCAGGGTCGTCCTGCGCGCGCACGACCGGGAGCGCCCCGAGCGCCCGCACCAGCGGGCCGAGCAACGGGAGCCGGAAGATGGGCTCCTTCGCCAGGAATGTCAGCGGACGGGGCGAGACGGCGATCATCAGCGCCGGGTCGAAGAGCGCGTTGGGGTGGTACCCCACCAGCAGCAGCGGACCCTCCGGCAGCGGCGGCCCGGCCCGCTCGATGCGGTAGAAACACCGGAGCGCGAAGGCCAGAGCCGCCCGGATGACCCGGTAGGTTCGCGAGCCCGCCGCCGGCGGTCCCGGATCACGAGAGGCAGCGCTCCCGCCGGGTTGAAATGATCTCGTCTCGGTCATCTTTGTCGGTCCGATTCTGGACCAGGCGCCATTTCAGATCGGATTTTCGATCCTGCCACTCACGCCTGGCTGGCGGGCGGACTACCTTCCGCGCCGCTCTCAGGGAGGCGTGGTGGGCGACTCGAGACGGGCCTGGCAAGTCGCGATTGTCGCTGCGTTCGTCGCCCTGGGCGGATCCGGCTGTATGGGGGTGGGAGGGGACAAGGAGTGCGGCGCCACCGGCCAGCCCTGCTGCGCCGACGCCTCGTGCGACCCGGGCCTGGCCTGCGCCGCCGAGCGCTGCACCGAACCGCCGGCGTTCACCATCGGCGGGACGGTTGCGGGGCTGACCGCTCCCGGCCTGCTCCTCCGCAACAACGGCGGGGACCCGCTCACGATCCAGATCGCCGGCCCGTTCACCTTCCCGACGCCGCTTCAGACCGGCAGCCCCTACGCGGTCACCGTCTCCACCCAGCCACCCGGGCAGACCTGCACCGTCTCCGGCGCATCGGGCACGGTGGGAACCGGGAACGTCACCGGCGTCCTCGTGGCGTGCTCGAACCTGCCGGCGCCCACGTACGCCGTCGGGGGCTCGGTGAGCGGGCTGACCGGGTCCGGCCTGGTCCTCCAGAACAACGGCGGCGACAACCTCCCGATCGCCACCA
>DASXGF010000581.1:0-5096 GCA_036489275.1 Myxococcaceae bacterium
CAAGTTCACGGTGAGCTCGAGCTACACCTTCAGCGCCGAGCCCGGGAAGGTCACGACGGTGAAGGTGGTGGGCTACGAGAAGGGCGGGATCACGACCGACCTGAAGGACCGGCCCGCGGTCCGCTACGATGTCGAGGTCAACCGTGAGGTGGCGCCGACCAAGACCTCGGCGCAGGCGGAGCAGAAGGAGACGAAGTGAAATCCGGCACGGCAGCGGCGCTCCTCGCGCTGCTCGCGGTGGGAACGCCCGCCCGCGCCACCGAGGTGCGGGTGTCGGCCTCCACCGCCACCAAGCTGGACCAGGTCGGGGCCCAGGTCCGCAACGCCACCGAGAACCTCGGGGTGGTGGAGACGCAGTACATCGGCCGGACCGACCCGTCGAACGAGCTGGTCCTGGAGCGCCGCTTCTCCGACGGGGAGATCAACTACCTCCTCCAGGACTGGGCCACCGCCTCGGTCCTCTTCTACGACCTGCTGGCCGACAAGGCCTTCGATTCCAATCCCCGCCGGCCGGACGCGCTCTGGTACCTGTCGGACGCGCTCTACCAGCAGCAGAGCTACGGGAGCGCGCGCCTGTACCTCCGCGAGCTGCTCAAGCAGGACACGCCGCGCTACCGCGAGGCCCTCGGCCGCTACCTCGACGTGACCTCGAAGCTGAACGACTGGGGAAACCTCGAACCGTACCTGGCGCGCGCCCGCGGTCCCGACGGATCGCTCCCGCCGGACATCCAGTACGTCTACGCCAAGTGGCTCGTGCGGCGGACGGACCTCCCGGCCGAGGAGCGCCAGCGCCGCGCCGCCGAGGCCTTCCAGCCGCTCACCGCGCAGGGCAATCGCTTTCGCCTTCCGAGCCTCTACTTCCTCGGCGTGCTCCGGGTGCAGGCCCAGGACTACGCCGGGGCGATGGAGCGCTTCTCCGAGGTCGCCGCGAGCAAGCCCGCCGACGAGCGTGAGCAGCGCATCGTCGAGCTCGCCCAGCTCGGCCTGGCCCGGCTGCTGGTCGAGACCGGCAACGTGCCGGAGGCGGTGGACCGGTACAACACCATCAGCCAGGACTCGCCCGCCTTCCCCGAGGCGCTGTACGAGCTGGCCTGGGCCAAGGTGCGAGCCGAGGACTGGTCCGGCGCGCGCAACGCGACCGACATCCTCCTGCTGGTCGCTCCGGACTCGCCGCTCGCCCCCGAGGCGCAGATTCTCCAGGCCCACCTCCTGCTGAAGCTCAAGCGGTACAAGGAGGCCAGCGAGACGTACAATGGGGTCATCAGCACCTACGCCCCGGTGCGTGACGAGATCGACCGGATGCTCGCGGTGCAGAAGGATCCGGTCGCCTACTTCGACAACCTCCTCGCCCGGAACGAGAAGACGCTGGACGTGAACACGCTCCTGCCCCCGCTGGCGCTCAAGTGGGCCAGCGCCCAGGAGGACGTCGGACAGGCGCTGCGCGTCGTGGGCGCGCTCGAGGGCGGGAAGAAGGGCGTCACCGAGGGCCGCGCCATCGCCGACCGCATCCTCAAGGCCCTCGACGAGCGCGGCGCCGAGGCGTTCCCCTCGCTCCAGGAAGGCACGACCCGCGCCGAGGCCGTGGCCAACGGGCTGTCCTCGGCCGAGGCGACGCTGGACGCCGCCGAGGTCGAGGCGCTGGACCCGGTGCTGACCCACGACGAGCGGCTGGAGCTGGGCCGCATCCAGGCGAACCTCGCCAGTGGCCGGAGCCGCCTCGCCGCCCTGCCCTCCACCCCGGCGGAGATCACCGCCCGCCGGACCCGGATGCAGGCGCGGATGGACGCCATGGACCGCGAGGCCTTCCGGCTCGGCACGGAGCTGGACAGCATGCGGGCGATGCTGGTCGCCACCCAGAAGTGGGTGGCCGACACTCGCGCCCAGCGGCGCGACGGCCCGGAGGATGAGCGGCACTTCACCGAGCGGCTCCTCTCCGAGCAGCGGTCCCTCAAGGCCCTGGAGGAGGACGTCGGCAAGCTGCGGGGTGAGATGGTCGCCCAGCGTGGCCTGGTGGACACCACCGTCAGCGGCGAGGAGGCGCTCCGCCAGGAGATGGCCCAGGCCTCCTCCTCGATGCGCGGCATCCTCTCAGGCGTCGAGCCGCGCGTGACCGGCGACGGCACGCAGTTCATCTCCCGGACCGGTGACCTCCGCACGCAGATCGCCACGCTCCAGCAGCGGACCGCCTCCGCCCAGACCTCGCTCCGCGCGCGGGTGCTGCAGAAGGGCGACGAGGTCCGCACCAAGGTGCTGGCCGAGGCGAAGCTGCTCGACGGCTACGGCAAGGACGTGGGCAAGGTCTCCGGCAACGCCGAGCAGCTGGTGGGCCGCATGGCCTACGACAGCTTCCGCCGCGTCCGCCGGCAGTTCTACGACCTGGTGCTGAAGGCCGACGTCGGCGTGGTGGACACCGCCTTCACCAGGAAGCAGTCGCAGACCACCTCCATCCAGAAGGTCGCCTCGCAGAAGGAGGAGGAGCTGCGGGCGCTGGACGAGGACTTCCAGCCGGTCCTCAAGGACGTGGATTGATGCTGGCCCCGCTCCTCATCGCGCTGGCCGTCGCGGCGAGCCCGCCCTCGTCGAGCAAGAGCAGCAAGAGCAAGGGGAAGAGCAAGGCTGCCGCGACGACGACCGCGCCTGCGCCGGCGGAGACCGCCCCGGTCGCGCCTCCCTCCGCCTCGTCCGCGATCGCCGCGCCGGAGAAGACCGACGTCCAGCCGGCCCAGAAGCCCAAGCTCGGCCTGCAGGGGATGGGTCGGACGCCCGAGGAGCAGAAGCAGCTGGACGACCTCCAGGACATGCTCCGCTCCTACGAGGACGAGTCGCGGGAGTTCAAGCACGACGTCCAGCTCCTGGTGGAGAAGAAGTACGAGGAGAAGCGCAGCGACCTGGCCGCCAGCTACGAGAAGGCCATCCGCGACCTCGAGGTGAACGAGCGCAAGGAGCGGCTCGACGCCATCGCCCAGTTCGAGGAGTTCCTCCAGCGCTACCCCGACGAGCCCCGCTACACCCCGGACGTGATGTTCCGGCTGGCCGAGCTCTACTACGAGCGCAGCGCGGACGATCACGCGGTCGCGATGCGCAGCTACGAGGACCAGCTCAAGCGGATGGACCCCTCGAGCAACGCCCCGCCGCCTCCCGAGCCGGCGGTGGACTTCCGTCAGTCCATCGCCCTCTACCGGCAGCTCCTCGACCGGTTCCCGAAGTTCAAGTTCAACGACGCCACCACCTATCTGCTCGGGTACTGCCTGGAGAAGCAGAACGACTTCGAGGGCGCGCAGCAGGCGTACCACGACGTCATCGACGACTACCCGAAGAGCAGGTTCGTGACCGAGGCCTGGGTCCGGATCGGCGAGTACTACTTCGACGACTACGACGACCCGGACGCGCTCCCGCAGGCGGCCGTGGCCTACGAGCACGCCATCCAGGACACCAAGAGCCCGCTCTACGACAAGGCGCTCTACAAGCTGGGGTGGACCTATTACCGGCAGGACCGCTTCGAGCCCGCGGTGCAGCGCTTCCTCCAGCTGGTGGACTACTACGACAAGACCGGGCCGAAGAAGGACGGCAAGTCCACCGGTGACCTGCGGGGCGAGGCGCTCCAGTACACCGCCATCAGCTTCGCCGACGAGAAGTGGGGCTCGGTGGACAAGGCGAAGGCCACCTTCGCGAAGATGGGGGGCCGCCCCTACGAGGCCGAGGTCTACCGTCGCATGGGCGACGTCTACTTCGACCAGACCCGCCACACCGAGGCCATCGCCGCCTACCGCCAGGCGCTGCAGCGCGACCCGCTGGCGGTGGATGCGCCCAAGATCCAGCAGAAGATCGTCCAGGCCTACGAGCGCGACCGGAAGCTGAACGAGGCCTTTGCCGAGTCCGAGGCCCTGGCCAACGTCTACGCCCCCGGCACCCCCTGGTACGAGAAGCACAAGAACGAGCCCGAGGTGATCGCCGCCACCCAGGACATGGCCGAGCGCAACCTCTACGGCAGCGCCGTGTACCACCACCAGCAGGCGCTGGCCCTGAAGCAGCAGGGGAAGCTCGAGGCGGCGAAGACGCTCTTCGAGTCCGCGGCCACGGGCTACGAGGGGTACCTGGCCCGCTTCCCGCGGAGCAAGGCCGCCTACGAGGTGCAGTTCTTCGCCGCGGAGTGCCAGTACAACTCACTGCAGTTCGCCAAGGCGGCGAAGAACTACGACGCCATCCGCGACACGGGAGCGGACGACAAGTACCGCAAGGACGCGGCGTATGGCGCGGTGCTCGCCTGGACCAAGCTGGTCGAGCAGATGCAGGACCAGAAGAAGCTCCCCAAGTACGCGGTGCTCCGGAGCAAGGACCGGCCGGAGGGTGAGAAGCCGCAGCCCATCGCGCTCGCCCCGGAGGAGCGCTCGCTCATCGCCGCCACCGACGCCTTCATCCAGCTGTCACCGAACGACGAGCGCGCGCCCGGGGTCTCCTACAAGGCCGCCGAGCTCCTCTACGCGCACAACCAGTTCCCCGATGCCCGCCAGCGCTTCGAGACCATCATCCGCAGCTACCCGAAGAGCGAGGTCAGCAAGTACGCCACCAACCTCACGGTGGAGACCTTCCTCATCGACAAGGACTGGCGGAGCGTGGAGGAGGTCTCGGCCCGGCTCGCCCAGAACACCGAGGTCATCGACCCGAAGAGCGAGCTCTACAAGGACCTGGTCAAGTTCAAGCTCGCCGGCCGGTTCAAGCTCGCCGACGAGCTGATGGCCCAGGGCGCGTGGGACGAGGCGGCCAAGAAGTACATCCAGCTGGTGGACGAGGAGCCGAAGCACGAGTTCGCCGACAAGGCGCTGAACAATGCCGCGGTCTGCTACGAGAAGGACCACCGCTTCGAGAGCGCGCTCAAGCTCTACGAGCGCGTCTTCAAGGAGTACCCGAACAGCAAGCTGGCCGACGCCGCGCTGTTCCGGGTGGCGGTGAACCAGGAGAACTCCTACGACTTCGACCAGGCGGTCCAGAGCTACGAGCGCCTGGTGAAGGAGTACCCGGCCAGCAAGGACCGCGAGGCCGCGCTGTACAACGCCGCCCGCCTCCTCGAGGGCCAGCAGAAGTATCCGCAGGCCGCC
>DASXGF010000629.1:0-3244 GCA_036489275.1 Myxococcaceae bacterium
CCCAGCCGGAGCCTTGCAGCATCTCGGTGTCGGTGCTGCCGGGGAGCACCGCCGCCACCAGCACGTTGCGGTCCTTCACCTCGGCGGCCAGCGCCTGGGTGAAGCCGTTGAGCCCCCACTTGCTCGCGCAGTACGCGGTCATCCCCGCGGTCCCGAGCCGCCCGCTGATCGACGAGACGTTCACCACCCGCCCCCAGCGCCGCCCGGCCATTCCCGGAACGCAGCGCCGGCAGAGGTAGAAGGGCCCGCTCAGGTTCACCGCCAGGATCCGCTCCCAGTCGGCGTCACTCATCTCCGACACGGGCCGGCGAAGCGCGACCCCGGCGTCGTTCACCAGCACGTCCACCGGCCCGAGCCCCCGCTCCACGCTCGCAACCGCCGCGTCCATGGCCCGCGCATCGGCGACGTCCGCGGCGAGCCCGATCGTTTTCGCACCCCGCGCCCGCAGCGCATCGGCCACCGCGCGGCTTCCCTCCTCGGTGGTGGAGAGGACGGCGACCGCCGCACCCGCTCCGGCCAGCTGCTCGACGACCGCCTTGCCGATGCCTCGCGAGCCGCCGGTCACCAGGGCGACCCGTCCAGCGAGACTGCTCACCACGCCGCTCCGGCGGCCGCGATGCGGGCCCAGAGCTCGCGACGCAGCATCCCGTCCTTGCGCAGCACGCCCTCGTACGCCTCGGCGTGGGTCACCGCGTCCCGCTGCTCCTCGCCCCGGACGCGCAGGCAGGCCTGGTGCGCCTCGAGGATGCAGGCCGCGCCCGGGCTCTCCAGCCCCCGCGCCAGCGAGCGGGCCACGCCCCGGGCCAGGTGCTCCTGGAGGATGAGCCGGTGCGCCCAGGTGTCGAGCAGCGCCGCCAGCCTCCCGAAGCCCACGACGAACTCTCCGGGGACGTAGGCGATGTGCGCCCGACCCTCGACGGGCAAGAGATGGTGCGGACACATCGAGTGGAAGCGCAGCCCGGTCACCACCACCAGCTCGCCTCGCGAGCCGTGCGGCACCGGGAGCCGCTCGGTGAGCACCGAGTCCGGGTCGCGTCCGTAGCCATCCAGGAAGTGCTGGGCCCAGGCCTCGGCCACCCGGGCGGGCGTCCCGGCCAGCTCGGGGTCGTCCGGGGGCAGCCCCGAGGCCTCGAGGAACGCCTGCACCGCTCGGCGCATCGCCTCGAGGTCCGGAGCCTGACCCGCTCCTCCGACCCAGGGCGCTTCGCGCGACCGACGAGCGTCGCGGCTCAGTCCGCGCTGTACGTGACGCAGTACTCGGGCGTTTCCCACAGTCGGAGCTCCTTGAGCTGGGGAAGCTGCGGCTTCAGCCGGTCCCACATCCAGACGATGACGTTCTCCGCGGTGGGATTGTCGAGGAAGTCGTTCAGGGTGTGGTGGTCGCACTGGTTGAGGGCGAGCTCCCAGGCCTTCTTCCGGATCTCCTCGAAGTCGATGATCATCCCGTCGCGCGGGTTGGGCTTTCCGGTGACGACGACCTGCAGCTTGTAGTTGTGCCCGTGCATCCGGAAGCACGGGCCGTCGTAGTAGGGCAGCCGGTGCGCGGCGCAGAAGTGAAAGTCGACCGAGAGGTCCATCGGCATGAGAACGTCGTAACCCCGATCTCCTGGCCCGGCAAGGCTGGGGCCCGCTCCTGCCGAGCGCTCGCCGGGGCTCGACGGACCTGCCCCGGGGTCGGACACTCAGGCCTGGGCCGGCCCCCCGGAGAGCAGCAGCTTGTTGCGCGCGGCGGAGAGCTGCTGGCGGAGCGAGTCGACCTGCCGCCGGACGTCGTCGAACCCGCGCGTCCCGGCCTGCTCGGCGAGGTCCCGGGCCCGGGCCACCAGCGCGTCGAGCTCCGCCGCGGCGGCGGCCAGGCTCTCCGGGCTCGACTGGCCCTCGAACGCGCTCGCCACCCGGTGCGTCTCCTGACCGAGGTCTCCGAGCGCATCCATCAGGAGCTGCAGCTCGGCGCTCCGGGCCTGCAGCTCGAGCGCTCGCGCGTGCGCCCTGCTCGTGAGGTCTTCCTGTAGGCGGCGGCTCCGGTCGATCGCCCCGACCAGCGCACGCGCGTGCTGGCCGATCTCGGCCTCCAGCGCACCGAGCGAGGTGAGGGTGGAGGCGGTGCGCTCGATCTGCTTCCTGGTCGTGAGCGAGCCCTGCAGCGCGCGCTCCACCACCTCGCGCAGGCGGCGCAGCGTTCCGTCCAGCGCGGTCGCGGCCGACACCAGATCCGGCTCCTCGGGGGGCTGACTCATCGGGCGCCAGCTCAAGCCCGGGCGGGCGACGGCTGCCCAAAAAGTTCCCGCCGAGTGTCCGGAGCTGGAAACAAATCTCAGGAGCCGAGCACACGCGCGAGCACCGTCACGCCGCGCCGAATCTCCTCCGGAGGAACCGCCGCGAAGCCGAGCTGGAGCCCCTCCCGACGGAAGGCGCCACGCCATTCGCGTCCGAGCTCCGTCACCTCCACTTCCTGCTCTGCCGCCGCGGCGACGACGGTCCGCGCGCGCAGCCCCGGGCCGAGCAGACCCGCGGTCTGGAGCCCCGCCTCGACTGGCGAGAGGACGAGGAGTGAGCCGAGGTGCTGCGCCGCGGATTCCTGGAGTACCCCCAGCCGCTCGGCGTAGACCTCGCGCATCCGCCGCACGTGCCGCCCGAGGTGGCCTTCCTCGATGAAGGCGGCGAGGACCGCCTGGTCGAGCACGGGCGGATGTCGCACCGTCGCCGATCTCAGCGCCGCCACCCGCTCCACCAGCCCAATCGGGAGCACCAGGTAGCCGAGGCGCAGCGCCGGGAAGAGGACCTTTCCGAAGCTCCCGGCGAGCATCACCGGCGCGTCGGGCTCGAGACCCTGGAGCGCCGGGATCGGCCTGCCCTGGTAGCGGAACTCACCGTCGTAGTCGTCCTCGAACAGCACCGCGCCGCTCGACCGCGCCCAGCGGAGCAACGAGAGGCGACGCGCCACGCTCATCGTCACCCCGAGCGGGTACTGGTGCGCCGGCGTCGTGTAGACGAGCCGGGCTCCATGGAGACGCCGGTGGTCGACCACCAGCCCCTCGGCGTCGACCGGAACCGGAACGAGCCGGGCGCCCACCGCCGAGAAGGCACGGGCAGCGCCCCCGTACCCGGGATCCTCCAGACAGACGCGGTCGCCGGGGTCCACCAGCAGCCGTGCTGCGAGGTCGAGCGCCTCCTGGACCCCGGACACGATGGCGACCTGCCCCGCCTCGCACCGTGCGCCACGGGCCGCGCGGAGATGGGCAGC
>DASXGF010000315.1:0-4266 GCA_036489275.1 Myxococcaceae bacterium
GTCGAATCCACCCGCCCGCGGCCTTCTCCGGCGGCCCCGCGGCCGCCCACCGGTCCGGAGGTCGCCCCGGCGTGAGCGCCTTCACCTGGAAGAGCCCGGAGGCGTTCTGGCTCCTCCTCCTGGTCCCTCTGGTGGGGGCCTGGTCGGTATGGGTTGCCCGGCACCGGGTCGCGGCGCTGCGCTACCCGGTCGCGCGGATGCTGGCGGTCGGCAAGCCGGGCCTGCGCGGCATCCTCCGGCGCGGCCTCCCGCTCCTCCGGATGGCGGCGGTGACCCTCGCGGTGCTGGCGCTCGCCCGGCCGCAGACGGTGGGCGCACGGGTGCGAGACCTCTCCGTCGAGGGCATCGACATCATGATCGCCCTCGACCTCTCCACCTCGATGGAGGCGGCCGACTTCCGGCCCAACAACCGCATCTTCGTCGCCAAGGAGACCCTCAACGAGGTCATCTCCTCCCGGGCCAACGACCGCATCGGCCTGGTCGTCTTCGCGGGTGCGGCCTACACCCAGGCCCCGCTCACCCTCGACTACGGCGTCCTCCGCGAGGTGGTGAAGCAGCTCCGGACACGCGTGCTCGAGGACGGCACGGCCATCGGCGACGCGCTCGCCGTCTCGCTCAACCGGCTCCGCGACTCCGACGCCAAGAGCAAGGTCGTGGTGCTGATCACCGACGGCGACAACAACGCCGGGCGCATCTCGCCCATCGACGCCGCGGCGATGGCCAAGGCGCTCCACATCCCGGTCTTCACGATCCTCGTCGGCAGGGGCGGCAAGGTGCCGTTCCCGGACGGGACCGACCTCTTCGGCAACACCAGCTACCGCGAGCTGGAGATCGCGGTGAACCCGGCCCTCCTGCAGCAGATCTCGCGCATGACCGGTGGCGAGTACTACCGGGCCACCGACCGCGAGTCGCTGCGGGCCGGCCTCAGCGCGGTGCTCGACAAGCTGGACAAGAGCAAGCTCCTCGAGGGCGGCGCGAGCGCGAACTACAAGGAGGAGTTCCCGCCCTTCCTCCTCGCGGCCTTCCTCTGCGCCGGGTTGGAGCTTCTGCTCCGCTCCACGTTGCTCCGGGTGTTCCCGTGACCGGGGAGACCGCCTGGCACTTCACCGTGCTCGGGTACCCGGTGGGCCTCGGCGCGCCGGAGTGGCTCCTGCTCGGGCTCGCCGCGCTCGCGGTGGGGGCCATCGCGGCCTGGGCGGCACTTCGCCGGCGAGCGGCGGTACGGCAGCTCCTCGGCGACCGCCTGGGGGACAGCCTGGCTCCCGGCGTCGAGACGGCGCGGCCGGTGGTCCGGGCGACCTTCACCGGAGTCTCGCTGCTCCTCTTTTCCGTCGCGATGGGCCAGCCCCAGTGCGGCAGCCGCGCGGAGCTGACGAAGAAGCGGGGCATCGACGTGGTCGTCGCGCTCGACGCCAGCAAGTCGATGCGCGCCCGCGACGTGCTCCCCAGCCGGCTGGAACGGGCGAAGCTCGAGCTCTCGACGCTCCTCGACGAGCTCAAGGGCGACCGGGTAGCGATCGTCGCCTTCGCCGGGGACGCCTTCGTCCAGTGTCCGCTGACCTCGGACTACGCCGCGGCCAAGCTCTTCCTCCGGGCCATCGACCCCGATCAGATGCAGGAGGGGGGAACCAACATCGGCGCGGCGTTGATGACCTCGCAGAAGGTCCTGGAGGGCGCGGACCGCGGCGCCAAGGACCGCGTCGTCGTGCTGCTCTCCGACGGCGAGGACCTCTCCGGCGAGGTGGGCGAGGCCACCGAGGCGCTGAAGGCCACGGGCATCAAGGTCTTCACCATCGGCATCGGCAACTCGAGCGGCGAGCCCATCCCGGTCTTCGACAAGCAGGGCGACCGCACCGGGTACATGAAGGACCCCTCCACCGGGCAGACAGTCCTCAGCCGTCTGGACGAGGCCGGGCTCGAGTCGATCGCCCAGGCCACCGGCGGTGAGTACTTCCACCGGAGCGGCGCCGTGGCCGTCCCCGAGGTCGCCGCCCGCATCGACCGGCTGCAGAAGTCCGAGCTCGAGAGCCGCATCACCGTCCGCTACGACGAGCGCTTCCAGTCCTTCCTCCTGCCGGGGCTGGTGCTGCTGCTCCTGGGAATGCTCTTCGGCGCGCCTGGACGGCGGCGCGGCACCGGGGCAGCCCTCGGCGTCGGCCTCGTCCTGCTCGCCGCGCCGGCCCGTGCGCTCGGCCCGTTCGAGGCCAATCCTCCGGGGGTGGAGCGCGGCATGAAGGCGTACGACGCGGGCCGTTTCGACGACGCGCTCCGCGAGTTCACCGCCGCCGAGCACGAGGCGCCCGGCCATCCGGCGCTGGAGTACAACCGGGGGAACGCGCTCTACCGGCTCGGGCGGTACGACGACGCGCGAGAGGCCTACAAGCGGGCCTCGGAGGCCGCGGTTCCCGGGCTCAAGGAGCGCGACCTGTACAACATGGGAAACGCGCTGGCCCAGCTCGGCGACACCAAGGCGGCCATCAACGCCTACCGGAAGGCGCTGGTCATGGAGCCACAGGACGAGCAAGCGCGGCACAATCTCGAGGTGCTCCTCCGGAAGATCCCGCCCCCCAAGTCCCAGCAGACCAGCGACGGAGGGACCGACGCCGGCCGCCCGGATGGAGGCCCACAGGATGGGGGTTCGGACGGTGGGCAGGGCGATGGCGGTCAGTCCGGTGACGGCGGAACGCAGCGCGGCGACGCCGGATCGCAACACGGCGCCGACGCGGGACAGGCCGACGGCGGTTCCAAGGGGGAACAGCAGCAGAAGCAGGGAGCCGACCCCGACGCCGGCCAGCGCCCCGACGTCCCGGATGCGGGAACGGCCGAGCCCGAGTTGCTGCGCGATGGCGGGGTGGGGAAGACCGGGGGGTTCGACAAGAACGAGGCCGAACGTCTTCTCGATGCGATGCGGCAGAACGAAAGGAATCTCCAGCTCTGGCGGTTCCAGCAGAAGAAGAGGCAGAGGAAGCCCGATGAGAAGGACTGGTAGGCCACTCTCCACCCTGCTGGGTCTGACCCTGCCGGCGCTCGTGCTGGCGGCGGCGCCCAATCCCGTCGTCACCCAGGAGGCGGACCGCACCGAGACCGGGACCGAGGACGTCTTCGTCCTCACGGTGCGTGCCAGCGACGTTCCCTCGGGTTCCTCGCTTCAGCTCGCGGACATCCCGACGGTGGAGACCATCGGCACGAGCCGCGGCACCGAGACCAGCATCCGCGTCGACGCGAACGGCCCGCGGGTGCAGCAGGTCTCCACGCTCCGGGTCCGGATGCGTGCGCAGAAGCCCGGCAAGCTGGTGCTCCCGCCTGCGGAGCTGCACACCTCGAACGGCGTCTTCCGCTCCCAGCCGGTGACCCTTACCGTGAAGGCGGGCCACGTCGCCGAGCCGCCCGGCGGGCGGCCCCCCAGACCGGACATGTTCGGGTCGAGCCCCTTCGGCGAGGACGAGGACAACCCGTTCGACGCCTTCCGCCGCCGCCAGCAGGCCACCGGGGAGCGCGAGCTCTTCCTCCGCGGCGAGCTGGACAAGAAGGAGGTCTACCAGGGCGAGCAGGCCACGCTCTCCCTGTGGATCTACGCCCGGGTCGACCTCAGCCGCGTGGACGCGGTCACGATGCCGAAGCTGGACGGCTTCTGGACCGAGGACGTGGACACGCCCAAGGAGCTGACGAGCGAGACGCGCACCGTGGACGGGGTGCCCTACCGCGCCTACCTCCTGCGGCGCCTGGCGCTCTTCCCTGTGAAGTCGGGCCCGCGGGAGATCGGCCCCGTGGAGGCGGACATCACCACCGGCTTCCTCTTCGCCGGGCGCCGCGAGCACCGAGCCTCGCAGCCGTTGACCCTGAAGGTGAAGCCGCTGCCGCCTGGAGCGCCGGCCGGGTTCCAGCCCAGCGCGGTGGGCTCGTGGACGCTCACCACCGAGCTCGCCTCGCCCCGGACCGAGCTCGGGGCGCCGGTCACGCTCCGGGTCACGGTGGATGGGCGCGGCAACGTGAAAGATCTGGTCTTGCCGAGGCCCGCGCTGCCGGCCTCCCTCAAGCTCTACGAGCCCACCACCAACGACAAGACGTCGACGGTGCGCGGGCGAATCCAGGGGCGAAGGACGCAGGAGTTCCTGGTGCTTCCGCAGCAGACCGGCACCTTCGAGATCCCGGGGATGGAGCTGGCCTACTTCGACCCGGACACCGGACGGTACGAGAAGAGCCGGACCTCGCCTCTCACCCTTGCCGTGGCGCCGGGGACCGGGTCGAGTCCAGTGGCGGCGGCGG
>DASXGF010000666.1:0-9281 GCA_036489275.1 Myxococcaceae bacterium
GACCGACGGCGGCACCCGGTGGGACGTGCGCTTCGTGGACTACAACTCGCCGGCGGGGGACTGGTTCCCTCGCGCTCTCGAGGTCTCGCGCAACGGCGAGCGACAGGTCCGCTTCACCACCCTCTCCGGCGACCCGCGGGCGAACGTCCCGGACCGTCTCTTCTGAGGCCCGGGGACGATGGAGCAGCTCGCCTCGGTCGCGGTGGGGCGTCCGGTGAAGGGGCCGTTCACCTACCTCGTGCCACCGGAGCTCGAGGGACGGCTCCAGCGCGGACAGCGACTGCTCGTGCCGTTCGGCCGGGGCCGCGCGCTCGGCTTCTACCTCGGCCCGGGCCAGGCGCCCGACGGCGCCGGAGCGCTGAAGCCGGTCTCGGCCCTGCTCGAGGACACCCCGGCGCTGCCCGACGACGTGCTGGCGCTGGTGGAGTTCGCGGCCAGCCACTACCGGCATCCGCTCGGTGAGGCGCTCCGGGCGGCGCTCCCTCCGGGCCTGGCGGACCCGGCGGAGGGACCGGAGCCCACGCCCGAGGTGGTGCGCACGGTGGTGGTGGTCGGCGCTCCCTCGGTGGATGCGCTGAAGCGAGCCCCGGCGCAGGCGGCGACGCTCGGGTACCTGCTCGCGGTCGGCGGACGGGCGGAGCTGGACGAGCTCGGCCGAGCCGTCCCGGGGGCCCGAGCGGCGGTGCAGCGGCTGGTGGAGCGCGGCTGGGTGGGGGTCGAGGAACGCGCGCTCGAGCCGACCGTCGCCGAGGGCCTCGGACAGCGGCGGCCGGAGCGTCTCACCGATGCGCAGGCGGCGGCGCTGGACGAGGTGCAGCGCGCGCTCGACGCCGGGGGCTTCCATCCCTTCCTGCTCCAGGGCGTCACCGGCAGCGGGAAGACCGAGGTCTACCTGCGCGCGGCCGAGCACGCGCTGGCCCGGGGCGGGGGAGCCCTGGTGCTGGTGCCGGAGATCGCCCTCACCCCGCAGCTGGTCGGCCGGTTCCGCAGCCGCTTCGGCAGCGCGGTGGCGGTTCTGCACAGCGGGCTCCGTGACCGCGAGCGTCTGCTCCACTGGAAGGGCCTCCGCTCCGGCGCGGTCCGCCTGGCGGTGGGCGTGCGGTCGGCGGTGTTCGCGCCGGTGAAGGACCTCGCGCTCATCGTCGTCGACGAGGAGCACGACCCGTCGTTCAAGCAGGACGAGAAGCTGCGCTACCAGGCGCGCGACCTCGCCGTCGTCCGCGCCAAGCAGGTCGGGGCCACCGTGGTGCTGGGCTCGGCGACGCCGTCGCTGGAGACGGTGGAGAACGCGCGCCGCGGCAGGTACCGGCATCTCCTGCTGCCGGCCCGGGTCGACGACCGGCCGATGCCCGAGGTGGAGCTCGTCGACCTGCGCCGGGTGCGCCCGCGTTCCACCGGGGTGCCGGAGCAGCCGCCCGCGCTGTCGCCGCCACTGGTGGACGCGCTGGGCGTGACGCTCGGCCGCGGCCAGCAGGCCATCCTCTTCCTCAACCGCCGTGGACACTCCGCGGCGCTGGTGTGCGAATCGTGCGGACAGGGCGTGCCTTGCAGCCGCTGCGACGTCTCGCTCACGCTGCATCTCAAGGCGCGCAACCTCCAGTGCCACTACTGCGGCGAGAGCAGGGCCGTGCCCGAGCGGTGCCCGTCGTGCGGCGGGATGCTGCTTCCGGTGGGGGCCGGCACGGAGCGCATCGAGGCCGAGGTCGCCGAGCGCTTCCCGTCGGCGCGGGTCGCCCGGCTGGATCGGGACGCCGCCACCACCGCCGAGCGCCTGACGGATCTATTGTCGCGCTTCGCCCGCGGGGAGATAGACGTGCTGGTGGGCACGCAGATGGTCGCCAAGGGACACGACTTCCCCGGGGTGACCCTCGTCTGCGTCGTCTCCGCGGATACCGGGCTGCTGTTGCCCGATTTCCGCGCCGCCGAGCGGACGTTCCAGCTGGTGACCCAGGTCTCCGGCCGTGCCGGACGTGGCGACGAGCCGGGGCGGGTTCTCGTGCAGACCTGGAACCCGGAGAGCGACGCGCTCGCGCGGGTCCCGGCCCACGACTACGACGGCTTCGCGGCGCATGAGCTGGCCTGGCGCGAGGCGCTGGCCTGGCCACCCTTCAGCCGCCTCGTCGCGGTCCGCATCGAGGGTGAGGACCCGGGCGAGACCGCCGCGGTGGCCCGGAAGCTGGGTGAGCGGGTGGCCGTGCTGCTTCCCGGTCCGGACACCGGTGTGCGTCTCCTGGGGCCGGCCCCCGCACCGCTGCCACGGCTTCGCGGAAAGAGCCGGTGGCAGCTCCTGCTCAAGGCGCCCCGCCACGCCTTGCTCGGCCCGGTGCTCGATCAGCTGGAGCGGGACCTCGACGTGCTGCCCGCGTCGGTGCGCGTCGTCCTCGACGTGGACCCGGGGGCGATGCTGTAGGCTAGGCCGGTCCGGATGGAACGGTGACGGCCTCGCTCCTGCTGGTCCACGACGACCTCGCGACGATCGCGCTCGTGCGCCGCACGCTGGTCCGCGCCGGGCACACGGTGGAGCTGGCCACCTCCACCGCGGACGCGCTCACCGCCGCGGCCACGATGCAGCCGGCGCTGGTGCTGCTCGCCCCGGGCGTGGAGAGCGGACGGGGCGCGGCGCTCCTCCACGAGCTGGCATCGAGGCCCGAGACCGCCCGTCTCCCGGTCCTGCTCCTCGGGCGGATGGTCGATGGACACCGCGGGACAGTCCTTCCGACCCCCTTTCGCGCCGAGACCTTGCTCCACGCGGTGGACGAGGCGCTGGCCGCGGAGCCCCTGACCGACGAGCCGGTGACCGACATGTTCGGCAGCGGGCCCATCCCCATCGAGACGGGTCCGGAGACCATGGACCTGGACTGGGAGTCGCCGACCGGGCCGATGGCGACCGCCGGGCCCGACGAGCCGGTCCTCGACCCTGCCCAGCTGCTCGCGCCCGTTCCGCTCCCGGCGCCGGACCACCTCGAGGCATTCGACGCCGGGCCGCTGCTGGAGGCCGAGCCGGAGCCCGAGCCCGTGCCTTCGCTGGACGACGAGCTGCTCCACGCCGTGGACGAGCCCGCGCCGGTCGTCGCCGGGCTCCACGCCGAGCTCGAGCACACCGCCCCGATGCTCGCGGTCGCCGCGGGCGCCTGGAGCGCCACCACCGACGACCGGCTGGCCCCGATCTCCAGGCCGAGCTCGAGCGCCTCGGCGCTGCTCGAGGACATCGCCTCCGAGGCGCGCGCCCGCGAGGACCAGGCGCGGGCGGCGCAGCAGGCGATGGAGGAGGCCGAGCGGCTGCGGACCGAGGCCGAGGCGCTCGCGGAGTCGAGGACCCGGGAGGCACGCGAGGCCGCGGCGACGGCGCTGTCCGCCCGCATCGATGCCGACGAGGCGAGGACGCAGGCGGAGGCGGCGCGTGCGGAGACGGCGGCGGCACGTTCCGAGGCCGAGGCGGCGCGTTCCGAGGCGGAGCGGGCCCGCGTCGACGCCGAGGTGGCGGAGACGGCGGCCGAGGCGGCGGAATCCGCGCGGGCGGAGCTGGAGCGAGCGCTCGAGGAGGAGCGACAGCGCGCGGCGGATTCCCAGGCCACCCTGGATTCGCTGCAGGCCACCGGGGCCGCGGAGGCCGAGCTCCTGGCCGCCACGCTGCGGGAGGCGGAAGTGCGCGTGGAGTCCGAGGCCAACGCGCGTCTGGCGCTCGAGGCCCGCGCTCGGGCGGAGATCGACCAGCTCTCACAGGAGCTGCGTGCGTACGCCACGGAGCTCGACCAGCTCCGCGGATCGGTGTCCGGGGCGACGGGCACGAACGCCGCGCTCTCCGAGGCCAATCAGGCGCTGGAGCGCGAGGCGGCGGAGCTGGCGGAACGGCTGGCCGCTGAGGAGCAGGCCTCGGCGGAGGCGCGTCGGCAGGCCGAGGCGTGGTTGCAGGCCGAGCGCGACCAGGCCGACGTGCTTCGCCGCGAGCTGCTCGAGCTGAAGACCGACGCCCGCCGGCTGCGCGAGGAGCTGGAGCGGGGCCGGGAGCGGATGGCCGAGGCGGAGATCCGCGTCGCCCAGCAGTCCGCGTCGCGGTCCGAGGCCGACGAGGCCGCCCGGCTCGCGATGGAGGAAGCCGCCATTCTCCGGGAGGAGCTCGAGCGCGCACGCGCCGAGACGGAGCAGGTGCGCCAGGACTCGGAGATGCGCGCCCTGGCCGACGAGGAGCGCCGGGTGGAGGCGGCTCGTGCGCAGGCCGAGGCAGAGGCCGCCGAGGCGGCGCGCCGTGTTGCAGAGCGCGCTCGCTGGGCGGTGGCCGATGCGGGACGAGTCACGCTCGAGGACCTGGCTGCGCTGCTCTTCCGCCTCGAGGGCGGGCGGGCCACGGCGCGCCTGGAGCTCCGGGCAGCGGATGCGCTCCGGGTGCTCTGGCTCGAGGAGGGCGCGGTGGCCGCGGCGGCGAGCACCATCTCGACCGAGTCGGTCCTCGACCATGCGGTCCGGGACGGGCTCGTCGACACGCCGGCCGAGCGCGAGCTGCGCATCCTCCGGCTCGGGGAGCCCGAGCTGATCCAGGAGCTGCTCCGCCGGAAGCTGATGACCGACGCCGAGCTGGTGTCGTTCCTCCAGCGGGTGACGGAGGCGCGGGCGCTCGAGGCGTTCAGCGAGCCGGTCTCCTTCTACCGCCTCAGCGCGGACACGCCGCCGCCGGAGGGTCGCCGGGCCGCGGTGCGACCGCTGTCCGCGCTCGCCGCCGAGGGGGTGCGGCGCGGGTTGCCGTCCGACGAGGTGGAGCGGCTGGTCCCGTCGCTGCGGGCGGTGCCGAGGCTGCTGCGCCGGGTGGACGCGCCGGGGCTCGGTCTCGGAGACCGCGAGCGCCGGCTGCTGGAGTCCGTGGACGGCCAGCGCACCGTGCAGCAGCTCCTGCTCGCCACCGGTGTCTCTCGCGACGCGGGACGGAAGGCGCTGGCGGTCGCCGCGGCGCTGGGATGGATCGAGCTCCTTCCGCCCTCGCAGGAGGACGCGAAGGCGGAGACGGTGGAGGTCGCGGCCGCGCGGCTCGAGGCCCGCTGGAGCCAGGTGGAGGACGCCGACTACTTCACGGTGCTGGGGTTGCCGCGCAGTGCCGGGACCGACGAGGTGACCCGCGCCTTCGCCCGGCTCTCCGCCGAGTACGATCCGCTGCGCTGGACCGGTCACCCCGACCCGCGGGTACAGGCGAGGGCGGAGCGGATGCAGGCCCTCCTCTCCGAGGCGGCCCGCGCGCTCTCCGACGACGGGCTCCGCAACGCCTACGCGCGCTCGCTGGGGGAGTGACGGGTCCACCGCCACCCCTGGGAGGCCCCGGGGCGATTGCGCGGCCAGGACCCGGGCGGCTATGACTTTCGGACGCCGATGATTCGAGAAATTCGCCTCTGGCCCGATCCCGTCCTCCGTCGCCGCGCCCTCCCGGTCGAGGCGGTGGACGCCTCCGTTCGCTCGCTGGTCAACGACATGTTCGAGACCATGTACGAGGCGCCCGGAGTCGGCCTCGCCGCGCCGCAGATCGGCGTGCTGCAGCGCGTGCTGGTGCTCGACACCCGTCCCCGCCAGCCGGAGGTCCAGCCGGTGGCGATGATCAATCCGCGGATCGTCCTCAGCGAGGGCGGGCCATCGGTGTATCGCGAGGGCTGCCTCTCCATCCCCGGCGAGGCCGAGGAGGTCGAGAGGCCGGCGGTGGTGACGGTGGAGTTCCTCGACGTCGATGGGCAGGTGCAGCGTCTGCGGTGCGAGGGGCTGCTCGCGACGGCCGCGCAGCACGAGATGGACCACCTCCACGGCAAGCTCTACGTCGACTACCTGCCGATGCTGCAGCGCCTGTCGATGCGCCGCCGGGCAAAGCGGCGGAAGCAGGAGCGCGCCGAGGCCGGAACAGCCACGCCCAACGCGCTCTGAGCCGGCCTCGGGCGCTGTCCCTTTTTCTTCGGGACACGCCTCGGCCCGAGGCGTTGCGTCGGTGCGACCGGGACAGTCACCCTCCGGCCGCGGCCGCTCACTCTCCCGGCACAGGCGAATCTTCCCGTCGCCCGCTACGCTCCGAGGCCCACCCGCCTCGTCGCTCAGGACGCGGCCCGCCTCCTGCGCCCTCCGCGTCGCCTCGGAGCCGGTGGCACCACCGCCGCACGCCGTGGCGCCCGCGCGCCCTTCACCACGGTGGCCTTCGCCTTCGCGACGCCGATCCGCGGGCAGAGCTCGCGCACGACGCACCGCTCGCAGGCCGGCGAGCGCGCGAAGCAGGTCCGTCGCCCGTGCCAGATGAGCAGCTGGTGCCCTTTCGCCCACAGCGACTGCGGCACGAGCGCCTGCAGCTCGGCCTCGATCCGGTTCGGCTCCTGCTGCTTCGTGAAGCCGAGCCGGCGGGAAAGCCGCGCGACGTGGGTGTCCACCGGGAAGGCCGGCTCTCCGCCCAGATGGACCGTCACCACCCCCGCCGTCTTCGGGCCCACGCCGGGGAGGGCGGCCAGCTCGGCCCGTGCGGTCGGCACCTGGCCGCCGTGCTGCTCGGTCACCGCCGCCGCCATTCCCTTCAGCGACCTGGCCTTGGCCCGGAAGAAGCCGCAGCTGTGAATCATCTTCTCCAGCTCGGGCGTGTCGGCGTCGGCCAGCGAGCGTGCGTCGGGGTAGCGCTGGAACAGGGCGGGGGTGATCATGTTCACCCGCTTGTCCGTGCATTGTGCCGAGAGGACGACGGCGGTCACCAGCTGCAGCGGCGTCTGGTAGTCCAGCTCGATCTTCGCCCCGGGCATCGCGGCGTCCAGGCGTTCGATCACTTTCACGGCGCGGGCCTTGCGCTCGGCCACCGTCTCGCGAGCCATGCGCCGGTTGTAGTACGGACACAGCCATGGCCACTGCTCCGATCGACCTCCGCTCCGACACCGTCACCCGCCCGACGCCGGCCATGCGCCGCGCGATGGCCGAGGCCGAGGTCGGCGACGACGTCTACGGCGAGGACCCCACGATCCGGACGCTCGAATCTCGCGTGGCCGAGCGCTTCGGGCTGGAGGCCGCGGTCTTCGTCCCCTCGGGAACTCAGGGCAACCAGATCGCCATCGGCGTCCACACCCGCCCGGGCGAGGAGGTCATCCTCGAGGAGTCGAGCCATCCCTTCCACTACGAGAACGGAGCGGTGGCGGCGCTCTGGGGCGCGCAGCCGCGCACCGTCGTCGGCCAGCGAGGGATTCTCACGCCGGCGCAGATCCGCGCCGCGTCCCGGGGGAACGACGACCACCTCCCGCGCTCGCGGCTCCTCATCATCGAGAACACCCACAACCGGGGAGGCGGCACGGTCTGGAAGCCCGAGGTGTTCGCGGACGCGGTGGCCGCCGCGCGCAGCGAGGGGCTCAACGTGCACCTCGATGGTGCCCGCCTCTTCAACGCCGAGGTCGCCGCCGGGGTCCCCGCCAGCACCTGGGCGCGGCTCACCGACTCCACCACGGTCTGCTTCAGCAAGGGCCTGGGGGCGCCAGTGGGCTCGGTGCTCGCCGGGAGCAAGGCCTTCATCGCCGAGGCCCGGCGCCTGCGAAAGCGTCTCGGAGGCGGCATGCGGCAGGCGGGCATCCTCGCCGCGGCGTGCCTGTACGCGCTGGACCACCACGTCGCCCGTCTCGCCGAGGACCACGAGAACGCGCGCGTGCTGGCGCGGCGGCTGGCCGAGATTCCCGGAGTCCGCATCGAGCTCGACCGGGTCCAGACCAACATGGTCTACGCCGAGCTTCCGGTGGAGGCGCCGGCGCTCGTCGGCCGGCTGCGGGCGGCGGGACTCCTGGTGAATTCCGTGGGCTCCCATACGATTCGCCTCGTCTGCCACCTCGACGTGGACCGCGCCGGCTGCGAGCGGGCAGCGGACATCCTGCGTGCCTCGCTGGAGAGCAGGTAGGCAGTTGCAGGCGCATGTGAGGTGCTGCGAACGGGCGTCCTTTTGGCTGGACGGCCGCGGGCCTTGTGGGAGAGGGTGTCGAGGCTGACACGGCGTCGCGGCCGGGCAGCCATTTGGACGAATGACCCGGAACGCGCTCGTCACAGCTCTGGCCACCGCGAGCCTCGCCGGCTGTGCCACGACGCATGCGCCCGGGTCACTGACCACGGATCCCGTGGAGATCGTTCGCCTTCCGGGCAGCGGTGAGCCGGTGAAGCCAGAGCCCGCTCCGCATCCGGCCGCCGTTCCCGCGCCGCTCGAGGCTCCCATGACCTCGAGCCTGCTCCGGGCCCGCCTGGTGGCCTTCGTGATGGAGGCCGAGGCCCGGCGGAGCGAGGCCGAGCCTGGCGCCGCGATTCCCCCCGCCGAGCTCACGGCCTGGGATCGCATCCAGGGCGACGTGGATCGCTTCCTGGCCGGTACCCCCGGCGACGGTGACGCCGAGGACGTCCAGGTGGCCCGCGGGTCGCTGCGTGCCGCCCTCGACCGCGACGGGCAGGCCTACGGCGGTGTCCCGCCCGAGCTGGTGCAGTCGGTGGAGGAGCGGCTCACCCGGCTCGACGCGCGGATGGGGCCCCCGCCGGGCCCGCGCTTCCAGTGGCCTCTCGACGATGTGCGCGTCACCAGCCGCTTCGGCCGCCGGTTCCACCCCATCGCCCACCGCAACAAGATGCACTCGGGCATCGATCTCGCCGCCGACAAGAATCAGCCAGTGGTCGCCGCCGGGGCGGGCATCGTCGTGCGCGCGGGATGGATGAAGGGCTACGGCTACGAGGTCACCGTCGACCACGGCAACGGCCGGATGACTCGCTACAGCCACCTCGCGCGGACCCTGGTGCTCGAGGGAACGCAGGTGGTGAAGGGGATGCCCCTCGGGCTCGCCGGCAGGACCGGGACCGCCACGGGCGTCCATCTCCACTTCGAGTACTGGAAGGACGACGTCGCCCGCGACCCGCTGAAGGACTTCCAGAAGCTCGTCGGCGACGAGGGGCCGAAGCCGGTGGTCCTGAGCCATCCTCCGAAGCGCCCGAAGACCGCCGTCGCGCGCAAGCCCGAAGGTCCCGGCGCCTGATCGCGCCGGGGCTCGGTCCCGTCGCCCTGGGTGCCCTGGTTCTCGGCGCCTGCTCCGCCGTCGTCCCGCCCCAGGACACCGCCCCCAGGCCCCCGGCCATCGTCGTCGCCGTGGACGCCGGGGTGGTGTCGGAGGTCTTCGTCGACGCCTCCGCCCCTCCGGGCGGTGACGGCAGCCGGGCCCGTCCGTTCCGGGCGCTCGCCGATGCGCCGGGGCGCGGTCGCCTCCGTCTGGCGGCCGGCGTGTACGCCGGCGGCGTGACGCTCGAGAGCGTGGAACTCGTCGGAGGCCCGG
>DASXGF010000734.1:0-10384 GCA_036489275.1 Myxococcaceae bacterium
TACTGGCCCTGGCTCACCATGGCGTCACTCGCAGGACCAGGAACTTGAGGTAGCGCCCCTCGGGGAACTGCAGGCGGATGGGATGGTCCGGGGGCTGGTAGCGCTCCTCGACCAGGGTCAGGTCCACGCCGGCCTTGAAGCCGGCCTCCTTCACCGCCCCCTCGCAGGCCTCGGGGCTCACCCGGGCCGAGCAGGAGGCGGTGACCAGCAGGCCGCCGGGCGAAACCACCTCGAGGGCCTGGCGGTTCAGCGAGGCGTAGCCGTCGATGGCCGCCTCGACCGCGCGCTGGCTCTTGGCGAAGGCCGGCGGGTCGAGGATGACGACGTCGAAGCGGCGGCCCTCGTGGCGGAAGGACGAGAGGAGGGTGAAGACGTCCGCGGCGAGAAAGTCGTGGGCGTTGGGGTCGAGCGCGTTCCGGACGAAGTTCTGCCGGGCGAGCGCGATGGCGTCGGCGTCCTGGTCCACGCTGAAGACCCGCGTTGCGCCACCGAGCGCCGCGTTGACGCTGAAGCCGCCGGAGAAGCTGAAGCAGTTGAGGACGCTCGCCCCGCGCGACAGGCGTCGCACCAGGGCCCGGTTCTCGCGCTGGTCGAGGAAGAACCCCGTCTTCTGGCCCCGCCGGACGTCCACGCCGAAGCGCACCCCGCGCTCGACGATGACCACCGGGTCCGCGGGCTCCTCGCCCCACAGGAGCCGCGCCCCGGCGGCCGAGCCTGGCCGCTCCTCGACGCCCTCCTCGCCGTGGGGCTGGTCCCTGCCGAGCACCCCCCGCGCGCCGGGGAGCGCCCGCAGCGCATCCACCAGCATCCCCCGGACCGGGGTGAGCCCCGCCGAGTAGAGCTTGAGGACCACCGTGCCCGCGTAGAGGTCGGCGACCACGCCGGGGAGACCGTCCGACTCTCCGTGGACGAGCCGGAAGCTGTCGGTGTCGGTACGGTCGAGCAGCCTTTCTCGGAGCTCCCAGGCCGAGCGCACCCGGCGGCGGAAGAAGTCGCCGTCGATGGTCTCGCGCACGTCGCGGGTCAGCACCCGCACGGCGATGGGGCTCAGCGGATCGAAATACCCGCGGGCGACGAACTTCCCGCCCTCGGTGAGGTCCACCACGCTGCCCGGAGGGATCCGCGGCAGCTTCTCCACCGCCTTGCGGAACACCCAGGGGTGTCCGGCGCGGAGGTGGCGCCCCAGCCCGCGCTGCAGCTCCAGCCTCACGAGGCTCACCGGGCGCACCCTACCTCAGGGGGGACACCGGACCGCTCGGCCGCTGCTCACTCGGAGAGCGGAAGGCCGGCGAGCAGCGCCCGGAACTCCTCGACCACCCGGCCCACCTCCTCGGCGGGCACCAGCGACAGGCTCTGCTTCCGGGCGCGGCGGAGGAAGTCGTCGAGCGGCTCGCTCCGCCCGTAGAGCCCGGCGGCGAGCTCCGCTGCCTCGGAGAGGGCGACGGCTGCGGCCCGCCGGTCCATGGACATCAGGGCCTCCCCCTGCTCCAGCTTCACCCCGCTCCGGGCCCAGACCTCGTGGTCGTGCCGCCGGAGGAGAGTCCGCTGGCTCACCACCGCGAGGCTCTTCACCAGATCCAGGACCCGCTGGCAGACGTCGAGGACGTCGGACTTCGC
This sequence comes from Myxococcaceae bacterium, assembly GCA_036489275.1. GTDB lineage: Bacteria > Myxococcota > Myxococcia > Myxococcales > Myxococcaceae > RPRB01. Next base: position 1,618 of record DASXGF010000734.1, read on the forward strand.
CGGGAGAGGCTCGGCGGCCATGCTCCGGACCTCGTGCCGGTACTCGATGAGCCGGCGCTTGTCCTGCGCGCGGAGCGAGCGGTACGGGGCGGTCCCCCCGAAGGCGTCCATCTCCGATTCCAGATGCTGGGCGTGCCACTGCACGTCCTCGGCGCTGGCCTGGCGGAGCTTGCCGGCGCGGGCCTCGAGGACCCGGCGCAGGTCGGAGACCGCGGCACGGACCGCGACCGCGCCGGCGACCTCCTCGGCGAACCCCGGAACCACCTCGGACCGCTCGACGTCGGCGAAGGGCAGGACCAGGTCGAACACCAGCGTGCCGATGTGCTCGCGGAAGCGGGTGCGGGACGCCTGCACCTCGGCGAGCAGGTTCCACCGGTCGGCCACCACCCCCGGGTCGCGGACCTTCGCCCCGAAGGACTGCACCTGCTCGAACAGCTGCGACGCCGCCGACTCGAGCACGCGCTCCAGCTGGGCACGGGCCGCGTCGTCGAGCACCGCATCCTCCACCAGCGAGGCGAGGCCGTTGCCCCGGACCTTCGGCTGGGCGGCAAGCTGCGTCTTGACGAGGTCGATGAACGCGTTCACGTCGCGCAGCGTGGCGGCAACCACCGGAGCCATCTCCTCCCAGGTGGAGAGGTCGAGGCTCGAGGTGGTGACCGGCGACTCGTACTGGAGCAGATCGAGGTCGGTCAGACGGCCGAGCGTGGCGGCCGCGCCGTGGCAGACCTGACGCAGACGGGTGGCCTGCGACTCCGGGACCGAGGAGAGGGCGGACTCGAGTGCGGGAGGAAGCAAGGGATCTTTCGAGAGCTTGCACGGACTCCTCTCTGCGATCCATGTCACCGTTCATGCCTACATGGACCGCGCCTGGAGGAATCCGGCTCCGCTTTCGTGACGTGGGGAGGGGGCCGCCGGTGGTCCTGCTCCACGCATTCCCGCTCGTGGGCGAGATGTTCGAGCCGCAGTGGACGGCGCTCGGCGATCGCGCACGCTTCGTCGTGCCGGACCTCCGCGGCTTCGGCGGGAGTGACGTCGGCTCCGGCCCGAGCGAGATGAGCGCCCTGGCCGACGACGTGCTGGGTCTGCTGGACCACCTCGGCATCGACTCGGCGGTGGTGGGCGGCGTCTCGATGGGCGGCTATGCGGCGCTGGCGCTGCTGCGCAACGACCCCGGCCGGGTGCGTGCGCTGGTGCTGGCCGACACCCAGACCAGCGCCGACGACGCGCCCGCCCGCGAGCAGCGGGAGACCACCGCCCGCGAGGTGCTGGCACAGGGGGCAACGGCGCTCCTTCCCACCGTGGACAAGCTCCTGGGGCCGGCCGCCCCGGCCCAGCTCCGGGCGCGGGTGTCGGCGTGGATCTCCGCCGGTGCTCCCGAGGGCTATGCGGCGGCGCAGCGGGGAATGGCCCTTCGCCCCGATGCCCGGGACATCCTGACCCGGTTCGGCGGCCCGGTGCTGGTGATGGTCGGCACGGACGACGTCCTCACCCCGCCGGCGAAGGCGAGGGCCATGGCCGAGCTCGTCCCCGGCGCGGAGCTGGTGGAGATTCCCCGCGCCGGGCACCTGGCGAACCTCGAGCAGCCCGAGGCCTTCAACGCCGCGGTGGGGCGGTTCCTCGCGCGCGTGGCTCGCTGAGCGACGCGCCGTCCCCGCCGCCCGCGCGAGCCTGGAGGTCCCCGAGCACCTCGGCGAGGAAGCGGCGGAGGTTGAGCCCGAGGATGCGCTCGATGCGCGTCCGGGGGTGTCCCCGGCGAAGGAGGATCGCCGTGAGCTTCCAGAGATCCGTCACGTCGCGCATCCCCGAGGGGAGCGGGACCATCCCGTCGAAGTCGCTTCCCAGGCATACCGACTCCTCGCCCGCCACCCGGACCGCGTGCTCCAGGTGGTCCGCCACCGCGTCGAGATGCCGGCTTCCAAGGTAGGGCGTCCCGAAGATGATGCCGACGACACCGCCCCGGTCGGCGATGCGGCGGAGCGCCTCGTCGTCCAGGTTGCGCCACCCGCGTCCGAGCGCCGCCACCCCGGTGTGGGAGCAGAAGATGCGCGCCTGCCGCTGCTCGAGGAGCGCGGCGAGCAGCCGGCGCGAGGCATGGGCCACGTCGACCGCGAGCCCGTGCGCGGCCATGGCCTCCAGCACCCGAGCTCCGAGGGAGGTGAGCCCCCGGCGGCCGCGGAACGGAAACGAGGAGCCGCCGAGCTCGTTCGGGACGAGGTGGGTGAGCCCCAGGAAAGCCACCCCGCGGCGGGCGAGCTCGGCCACCCGCTCCACCCGGCCCTCGAGCGCGTGGCCGCCCTCGATGCCAAGCACGCAGGCCAGCCTTCCCTCCTGGTCCGCCGAGGCCAGCGCGGCGGGCGTCGTCGCCAGCACGGCCGGCCCATCGCCGCAGAGACGGGTCAGCCGGTCCAGCTGGAAGACGGTCCGGGTCCAGGGGCTCCGGACCGCCTCCAGCGGCCACCCGTGGGCAAGGGCAAGGGCCGGGAAGCCGCCGATGAAGGGAAAGCCGCGGGAGACGACGGTGAAGACTTGAAGCCGCACCCCGGCCTCTGCCAGCCGGACGAAGTCCACGTGCCCCCGCCGCTGGCGCATCCGGAGGTCCCGGTTCCAGAGGAGCGCGTCGGCGTGCGCGTCCGCCACGTAGGCGGTGCGGTGGAGCGCCCTCGCCTCCATCTCCAGGGATGCGTCCAAGGGTCTCACGCTGGGCCGGGGGTCCGTTCGGTGTCAAACGAACTCCCGCGCCGGGGCCAGGCTGGCAAGCGGACACGGAATGCCCAGCTTCCGGCGAGACAGGGACGATGGAGGGGCCCACCACCCGTGCAGCACACCGATGTCCGAGCCGAGGCGCAGCTGCCACGCACCCTTCACGATGCCCTGACGGACTGGCGGCTGAAGGCGCTGGCGTTCCGGGTGCTCGAGCACCTGCCGATGCAGCGGACCGCCTACGCCCTGCTCCAGCGCCACGTGACGCGGAGCTACCCGCGGGAGCACTCCCCCACCCGCGAGACGAGCGCCTCGCACCAGCACCACCTCCGCGCCTTCCGCGAGCGGTTCGGCCCGCTCGACACCGCCCGGCTCTTCGAGTTCGGCGCCGGGTGGGACCTCTACGGAAACCTCGTCTTCTGGACCCTCGGCATCAACCACCAGACGGTGATGGACCTGTCGCGCTGGGTGCGCCCGGGCTTCGTCAACGGCGCCCTCAAGCACCTCATGGCCGAGCCTCCGGAGGGCGCGGTCCGCATTCCCACCACCCTCCTCCCCGAGGGCGCGGGGTTCGACCGCAGCCTCGAGCAGACGTACGGGATTCGCTACCTCGCGCCTGCCGACGCCCGGGACAGCCGGCTGCCCGCCGGGAGCGTCGACCTCGTCGCCACGACCAGCACGCTGGAGCACATCCCGCCGCCGGACCTCCGCGCCATCCTCCGGGAGACTCGCCGGCTGTGCCATCCGCGATCGGTGGTGAGCCATATCATCGACTACTCGGACCACTTCGCCCACGGCGACCGGCAGATCAGCGTCTACAACTTCCTCCGCTTCCGCCCCCAGGAGTGGGCCCGCTTCAACAGCGCGTTCCACTTCCAGAACCGGCTGCGGCACCGCGACTTCCGGCCGCTCTTCGAGGAGGCGGGGTTCGAGGTGGCCGACGAGTACGCCGAGCACGACGCCGACGCCGCAGAGCAGCTCGCCTCGGTGCCACTGGCGGAGGACTTCCGGCGCTACCGGACGGAGGAGATCCTCCCCCGGGTGGGTCGATTCGTCCTGCGACCGGCCGCAGAGGCGGGCGAGGGCCGAGGACGCTAGAGTCGATGGCGTGGCGCCGTCGACCGAGCCCATGCGCGTGAGTCGCGAGGAGATGCGCTTCGACTTCGGCGGAGCGCGTTTCCGGCTGCCCCGCGACCGGGAGCTGCTCGGCTGGATCGTCGACCAGTTCCTGTACGGCGAGGTGACCGGGATCCAGGTCGGCCACTGGCTCTATGCGGCCCCCTCGCTCGAGGCCGCCACGTTCTTCGCCCGGCAGGCGAGCGAGGAGCTGGCGCACGTGCGGGTGTTCCTCCGCATCCACGCGCTGCTCGGCACGAAGCCCGGGCCCGCCCATCCGGTCATCCGCTTCCTCTCCACCGGAGCGATGGGCACCGACTACGCCGAGCACGTCGCCACCGAGATGGCCGTCGGCGAGGGACTTGTCCTCGCGGTGTTCCAGGCCCTCATCGACACCGTCGAGGCGCCGGAGGTCGTCCGGCTGCTGGAGGCCGCCGCCCGCCAGGAGGAGCGGCACGTCGCCTTCGGCGAGACCGAGACCACGCGCCTCCTCGCCGAGCGCCCCGGCCTCGCCGACGACCTGCTCGGGGCCAATCTCCTGAGCCTCCTCACCCTGCCCCGCCTCGCCCGCTTCATCCAGCGCCGCCTGGGGACGGACCACGAGGTGCTGCGGCACACCGAGGCCTTCCTCCAGCACGTGGTGCGGCTCACCGAGGTTCGGCTCCAGCGGCTCGGCATCCTCCGGGGCTCGCTGCGCGACCTCGGCTGGGCGCGGCGTGGCTGGCTCGTCACCCGGGCGTACGTCCGCCACCAGCTGAACCGGCTCCGGCGGCCGCGACGGCTGACGGACACCTACCTGTCCGATCCGCTCCTCCGGAAGGCGCTGACCGAGGTCGCCGAGTGACCCTGACCCTCAATGGAGAGCGCCGGGAGGTCCTCGATGGGCTCACCGTCGCGGCCCTGGTGGGCCAGCTCGGCATTCGCGGCCGGGTGGCGGTGGAGCTCAACGGCGAGGTCCTCCGCCAGGCGCAGCATCCGGAGACGACGCTCCGCGACGGAGACACGCTCGAGGTGGTGACGTTCGTGGGCGGAGGGGCGTAGAAGCCCCTCATGGACGACGCACTGGTCATCGCGGGCAAGCGCTTCGGCTCCCGCCTGCTCATCGGCACCGGCAAGTACCCCAGCCACGAGGTGATGAAGCGCTGTCACGAGGCCTCCGGGTCGGAGATCGTGACCGTGGCCGTCCGCCGCCTCGACCTGAACGCCAAGGGCGAGGCCTCGCTCCTCCACTGGATCGACACCAGCCGGATGACGCTGCTGCCCAACACGGCCCTCTGCTACACGGCCGACGACGCCGTCCGGACCTGCCGGCTCGCCGCCGAGCTGGGCATGAGCCGGTGGGTGAAGCTGGAGGTGCTCGGGGACGAGCGCACCCTCTTCCCGGACGTGGAGCAGACCGTGGCCGCCGCCCGCATTCTGGTGAAGGAGGGCTTCACCGTCCTGCCGTACACCTCGGACGACCCGGTCACCGCGCGGAAGCTCGAGGACGCGGGCTGCGCGGCGGTCATGCCGCTGGCGGAGCCCATCGGCTCGGGCCTGGGCATCCGGAATCCGCACAACATCCGCCTCATCCGCGAGGTCGTGAAGGTGCCGGTCATCGTGGACGCCGGCGTGGGGACGGCCTCGGACGTGGCCATCGCCATGGAGCTTGGCTGCGACGGCGTGCTGCTCAACACCGCGGTGGCCGGGGCGAAGGACCCGGTGCGCATGGCCCACGCGATGAAGCTCGCAGTCGAGGCCGGGCGGGCGGCGTTCCTGGCGGGCCGGATCCCGCGCAAGGCGTACGGCTCGGCCTCGAGCCCCGTCGAGGGCCTCGTCGACTAGATGGCGGAAACCGCCGTGGCACTCCCCCGGCTCATCGTCCTCACCGACTGGACGCTGCCCGAGGAACGACACCGGTCCGCCCTGGAGGCCCTCGCCCGGCTGGGGCCGGAGGTCTGCCTCCAGCACCGCGATCCGGGGGCGCCGGTGCGGACCTTCCTCGAGCGGGCGCGCTGGCTCGCGGAGCGGACCCGGGCGGGCGGCGCGCAGCTGTCCATCAACGGACGGCTGGAGGTCGCCCTGCTCGTCGGGGCCCACCTGCATCTTCCGGTCGAGGCGCCGCGGCCGCGCGAGGTCCGCGCGCATCTTCCTCCGGACCGGTGGATCAGCGCCGCCGTGCACTCGACCACGGAGCTCGAGGAGGCCGCCGGCGCCGATGCCTTCCTCGTCTCGCCCGTCCACGCCGCCGGATCGAAGCCGGATGACCGCCGTCCTCCGCTCGGCAGCGATGGATTCGAGCGTCTCGCGCGCACCGCTGCGCCGGTCCCGTGCTTCGCGCTCGGAGGCATGACGCCAGAGCGCTCGGCTGCCCTCCGTTCACCGTGGGGCATCGCGGCTCAGAGCGGGGTGCTGCGGGCGCTCGATCCCGCGGCCGCCGCCCGAGCGTTCCTCGAAGCGCTCGGATAATCGCGGAAGTGCTGCGCCCGCGAGCGCTTGCGGGGATGCACGCCCTCACACCGCGTGCCCTCGGAACGACCGGACGTTCCCCTCGCCTCCCCGGCCAAGCCTCGGCCTGGTTCAAGTGTGGGCGAAATGTCTACCGCGCGAAAGAGCCGCACCGCGGCGTAAAGGCCCGCCCTTCGAACCCTGGAGGAGGACTGCTCTTGTCGACGCCTCGCTGGACTGCCGCGCTCGCCCTGCTCACCGCCGTCGCACCGCTCGCAGTGAACGCGGCCGGTGCAGATGGAAGCTGGACCTGGTGCGCTGCGCCGGCACGACTGCAGCCGATCTGGTGGGGACGCACCTGGCACGTCGCCACCTGGGGCACCGACCCGTGGAGCTGCCCGTCCTCGGCCGGCTACACGTTCAGGACCATTCCCGCAGCGGTGAAGTGCGCCTGGGGTGGGGACACCTTGCTGGTGCACAACGGCACGTACGGCCCGTTCACCCTCATCAACAAGTGGCAGAACGACGACATCCTCATCACCAACGCTCCGGGGGAGAGCCCGGTCATCGATGGCTGGAGCGGCGTCGGCGACTACCAGTCGATCGTCGGCCTCTGGAACGTGAGCCACATCGCGATCCAGGGCCTGACCATCCAGAACACCGGCGTTCCCGACGCCGAGCACGGCGGGTACGGCATCAAGGTGAACTCGGCGAGCAACGTGAAGGTGTATTTCAACACCATCCGGAACACCGCCCGGCACGGCGTCATGCTCGAGGGGAACTCGATGGAACTGGTGGGCAACGACATCGGCAACACCTCGATGCGCAACCAGTGGCGGTCCTCGGACTGGTGGGACGCCAGCTTTGCCAATAGCGGCTCCATCAAGCAGTGGGGGCTGAAGGTCGTCGGCAACGACATCCACGACAGCTGGGGCGAGTGCCTCGACATCATCAACGTCAGCGGTGCCACGGTCGAGGGCAACCGGGTCCACAACTGCTACAGCGCGCACGTCTACGTCTCGAACTCCGAGAGCGTGACGCTCAACCGGAACTACGTTTACGCGAACAACGACAACTACACCCCGTGGGGCCAGTACCGCCCGATCGGAATCGGCATCGCCAACGAGGGGACCACCACCGGGTTCACCGCCCAGAACATCCGGGTGACCAACAACATCGTCGAGGGAACCGGACAGGCGGTCCGCTACTGGCGGAGCCACAGCGGGACGGCCATCTGGGACATGTACGCGAACGTCTACGTGGGGTTCAACACGTTCAACCGGACCCAGACCTGGCCCGTTCGCTTCGACGGCCCGGACGGGAACCCGCAGGGTTGGAACCGCTTCCGCCGGAACCTGGTCATCAACAACAGCGGCTGGGACTACTTCTCCACCGTGAACTGGACCAACTGGGAGGTCGGCTCCAACTACAACTACAGCTGGGGGACCAGCACGACGAATCCCGGCGTCATCTACACCGGCGGCGGATGGCCCGGGGCGTACCAGCTCCGGAGCGACTCGGCGATCCGCTGGAGCATCCCTCCCTGGTCGGAGTCGGACGCTCCGTCGCAGGACTATTACTGCCAGAACCGGAACCTCGGCGAGTGGAGTTACGGCGGCGCCCTGCGGTGACGCTCAGAAGGACGCTCCCGCGGCCCCCCAGTCGTTCGGGTTGCGCGCGTTGCAGTTGAAGTCGCTGGACGGCATGTCCCACTCGGAGTTGGGGGCCACGACCCAGCGCAGGGTCGAGTAGCTCTGGAGCTTGTAGGCCCCCGCCCAGCCCCCGTTGCTGTCGGTGATGCCGGGCGTGTTCCACTGGGTGCTGCTGTACTGCCAGTTCTTCGCCACTTCCCAGTTGCTGGTGTTGTCGTTCGAGTACCAGGCCCAGCCGCTGGTGTTGATGACGATGTTCTGCCGGACGCGGTTCCACCCCTGCGGAGTCCCGTCCGGGGCGTCGAAGCGGATCGGCCAGGTCTGGGTATAGGCGAAGGTATTGAACCCGACGTAAACGTTCGCGTACATGTCCCAGATGCTGCCGCCGGTGTGGCTCCGCCAGTACCGGACCGCCTGGCCCAGCCGCTCCACCAGGTTGTTGGTCACCCGGATGTTCTTGGCGGTGAACCCACCCGTGACGCCCTCGTTGGCGATGCCGATCGCGATCGAGCGGTACCAGAGGCCCGGCCGGTTGTAGGCGTCGGTGTTGGCGAAGATCCAGTTGCGGTTGACGGTGACGTTCTCGGAGTTGGAGACGTACAGGTTGCCGCTCAAGCAGTTGTAGATCTTGTTCTGCTGCACCGTCGCGCCGGACACCTGGATGATGTCCACGCACTCGCCCCAAGCGTCGTGGACCAGGTTCCCGATGAACTTGAAGCCCCACTGCTGGCGATTGCCGGCGTTGGCGAAGCCGGCGTCCCACCAGTTGGACGACTTCCACTGGTTGCGCATCACCGTGTTGGCGATCTCGTTGCCGACGACCTCGTGCTGGTGGCCGTCCATGACCACGCCGTGCCGGGCGGTGTTCTTGA